>JAPKZC010000209.1 GCA_026394025.1 Candidatus Solibacter sp. | reverse complement strand
ACCTCCTCACCGAATACGGACGCGTCGCAATTGCGGCCATATCCGCTGCGCAGCACGCCACCGTAGCGCAGCTGTCCAAGGCGGCATAAAACTTGTGAAAAATAACAAAGGATTTGGGGATAGCAATGCAGAGACGCAGAGGAAGCGCAGAGAAGCAAAGACCAGTTCCAGAAGGCGCCTTGGGCGGCTCGGATGCTGACGGCAATCACGCGGGCGGTGAGCCCTTCGATTTCAGCGTGCGAACTCACCTGGCGCCCGCGCGAGGCGATTGACCTGGCGCGCGCACGGGGGCAGCACCGCGCTTACGAGGCGTGTCTGGCGGAACTCGGCGTCGAGGTGATCTCGCTCGCGGCGGAGCCGGAATACCCGGACGCGGTGTTCGTGGAGGACGCCGCCATCGTGCTGGACGAAGTCGCGGTCATGACCCGGCCGGGCGCTCCGTCGCGGCGTGGGGAATCGGAATCGTTGGCGCGCACATTGGAACGGTACCGTCCACTGCGCTGGCTGCGCGAGCCGGCGACACTGGATGGCGGCGACGTGATGCTGGCGGGGAAGACGCTGTTCGTGGGCGTGACGGCGCGCAGCAACGCGGCAGGCGCCGGACAACTGGCGGCGGCGGTGGAATGTTTTGGGTACCACGTGCGCCCGGTGGTGGTGCAGGGGTGTCTGCACTTGAAATCGGCGTGCAGCTACATCGGAGACGCGGTGCTGGTGCATCGTCCGTGGGTGGACGAGGCGGCGTTCGCAGGCATGCGGATGGTGGACGTACCGGAGGAGTGCGGGGCCAACGTCCTGGCGATCGGAAAGACGGTGCTGGTTCCGGCAGCGGCCCCGCGGACGGCGGAATTGCTGCGCGGGTTAGGGTGGCAGGTGAAGCCGCTCGACAATTCGGAACTGATGAAGGCCGAGGGGGCGCTCACCTGCTGTAGCCTGATTTTTGCTACTGCAGGACCCCGGCTTTCTTGAAGTCGCCGGCTTTTACGTAGAGCAGGGTGGCAGGGTCGACGTGTTTGCGGAAGGCTGCGCTGATCTGCTCGGCGGAGAGCGCTGCCACCTTGGCTTCCAGGGACTCGTCGAACTTCAGGGTGCGGTCGAAACGCTGGCGGGCGGCGAACAGACCGACCAATGCGCCATCCTCGGAGCGGCCCATGCCGCGCTCCTGGAGCCATGCTTTCTTGGCAGCGGAGACTTCGTCCTCGGCGAAACCTTCCTTGAGCGTCCTGGCGAGCTCATCGCGGAAGCTGGCTTCCACTTTGGGGGCGTTCTTCGGATTGCTGATGGCCACCGCCAGGAAGTTGCCGCCATCGTCTTTGGTGGGCGCGCCGAAATTGCTCTGCGCCACGTAGCTGAGGCCTTCCTTATCGCGTATGCGGCGGGAGAGCCGGGTACCGAGCCCGCTGCCGCCAAACATGTAGTTTGCCATCATGACGGCCGGATAGTCCGGATCCTCATCGTTGATTTTGACCATTTGCCCGGCGATGAAGAAGGCGTTCTGCTTGTCGGGGGTTTCGATCTTCTTGTCGGAGGGCGCAATTCTCTGATACATGTTGGTGACGCGCGTGTAGCTGCCGGGGCTCTTCCAGGTGCCGAGCAACTCGCTAGCCAGCTTGGCAATCTCCTGGGCGTTGAACTGTCCGGACACAGCGATTTCGCCGACGCTGGCGCCGTAGAATTGCTGGTGGAACTTGCGGACGTCGTCGAGCGTGACCTTCTTGAGGTCTTCGATCTGCTCGTCGGCGGTGGAGACGTAGCGCAGGTCGCCGCGAGGGTAGGGATTCATGCGGTGCTGGAATTCGGTAATGGCGAGCGCTTGCGGATCGCTGCGGCTGGCTTCGGCGGCGGCGACGCGCTGCTGCCGGACGGTCTCGAATTCGCTGTCCGGGAAGGCGGGTTCGCGGAGTATTTCGGCGGCGAGGCGGAGCGCGCCGGGGAGGTTGGCTTCCACGGTTTCGATGCTGGCGGTGGCGCTGGTGGCGCTGCCCGTGACATTCAACTGCGCCTTCAGACGATCGATCTCGTCCTGGATCTGTTGGCGCGACTTGGTCTTGGTGCCACGCATGAGGAGGCCACCAGTGATGCCGGCGGTGGCGACTTTGCCGAACAGCGCCTTCTCATCGCCGAAGCGGACGGTGACCGAGGCCACCACGGTGCCGCCGCGGGTCTTGCGCGAGAGCAGGGACATTTTCATGCCCCCGGGCAGGGTGCTGCGCAGGACGCGCGATTCAATGTTGGCCGGGCTGGGGTCGAAGGCTTCGCCGGCGGCGACCACCGCCGAGCCTTTGAAATCTTTGAGCGTCTCGGCAACATCCGGCGTAGCCGGAATCTCGGCGCGATCCGGCGTCTTGGTGGGTATGAAGCTGGCGAGCGTGCGGTTGGATTCCTTCAGGTAGGCTTTGGCCACGCGCAGGACATCCGCCTCGCTCACCGCCTTAATGCGGTCACGCGCCAGGAACATGAGGCGCCAATCGCCCTGCGAGAAGTACTCGCTGAGATCGAGCGCGACGGATTGGGAATCGTTCATTTCGAGCTCGATGTTCTTCAGCAGGCGCGTCTTGACGCGCTCCACCTCTTCCTTGCTGGGGGCTTCGGCGGTCAAGCCTTCGACGGTCTTGAGCAGGATTTGGCGCGCTTCGTCGAGGGATTGGTCCACCTTCAGGCTGACGGAGGCCAGCATGAAGCCGGGGTCGTGGAGTTCTTCCATTCCCATGGAGGCGCCGACGGCTTTCTTGTTATCCACGAGTGCCTTGTAGAGGCGGCCCGAGGGACGGTCGCCGAGGACACCGGCGAGGACGTTGAGCGCGGCGCCGTCGGGGTGGGATCCGGCGGGGACGTGATAGATGGCCACCAGACCCTGGGTATCGCCGACGCGGCGGAGGGTGATGGAGCGCTCGCCATCCTGGGTGGGCTCGACGGTGTAGGACTTTTCGAGCGTGCGGGTGGGCTTAAGGATGGCGCCGAAGAGGGCCGCCACCTGGGCCAGCGTGTTGGCTTCGTCGAATTTGCCGGCGATGGTCAGCAGCGCGTTATCGGGCTGGTAGTATTTTTGATAAAACGAAGCCAATCGGTTGATCGGCACGTTCTCGATATCGGAGCGGTTGCCGATGGGGAGCTTGCCGTAATTGTGCCAGGCGTAAGCGGTTTCGAGGGCGCGCTGCATGAGCATGCGGTCGGGGCTGTTCTCCCCCATCTCAAATTCGTTGCGCACCACGGTCATTTCGGTATCGAGAAGCTGCTTCTCGATCTTGCTGTTCACCATGCGGTCGGCTTCCAGTTCGAGGGCGAACTTGAGGTTCTCGTCGCTGGCGTTGAGGGTCTCGAAGTAGTTGGTGCGGTCCCAGGAAGTGGATCCGTTCATCTCCGCGCCGTGGTCCTTGAGTTCCTGCTTGACGTCCTTACGGGTCTTGGTCTGGAGAAACAGCATGTGCTCCAGCAAGTGGGCCATGCCCGTCTCGCCGTACCCTTCGTGGCGCGAACCCACCATGTAGGTCATGTTGACGGTGACGTTGGGCTTGGAGGAGTCGGGGAACAGCAGGACGTGGAGCCCGTTGGGGAGGGCGTATTCGGTGATGCCCTCGACGGCGGTGACCTTCCGAACGCCCTGTGGAAGGGTCTGGGACAGCGCGGTGAACGCGAAGACCAGGAGAAGCGGGAGCAAACACTTGTTACGATTCATGAGCCACCTTATTGGACGATTGAAGAGATGTAGACGAATTATAACAGGAGACGTTTGGAGGGAATTGGAGGTTGCCGCGGCGAGAGACACTTCGGGCTGGAGAGGGGAGTCTTGCGTGAAGCGTTGCGGCGGCCGGGGCTCTCGGGCTTATCGCCGGGCGTATTCCGGCCGCCAGTGATT
>JAPKZC010000956.1 GCA_026394025.1 Candidatus Solibacter sp. | reverse complement strand
CGGTGCCGGAATTGGTGAGGGACACCGTGGCGCCGGGCACCACCGCTCCGCTGGCATCGGTGACCGTGCCCAGGATGGAACCATAGAATGTTTGCGCCGGCGCTGCCAGGGTGAATGCCAGGACGCAAACCATTGCCGCGGCGAATAGACTGGCGGCGTGGTGGGACGCGTTGCGAGACTGTACGGTCATACTCGGACCCTCCTCTTAGTGCTGTTCGAAAACGGTTTTCCAAAAAGCCACTGCGTCAAACGGGGCGCGCTCGATGATCTCGTCGTACCGGTGGTGCGCACCCGGCGCGACAGCGTACTGATGGTCAATCTTCAGCGAAGTCAACTGCGCGCTGTACTTCTCAACAAAAGGCAGCAGCGAATCCTGGTCGCCGACCAGCAATCGAACCTTCGGCCGGCCGCGTATCGCCGCGGCGTGCTGCCGGACGATGTTCCACGGCCCGACCTCCTCGTAGTAGGCCGGATCGTTGCCGAATGGTTCGAGGACGATGGGCAGTTCGTCCTTCATCTCCTTAATGCTCGGCGCCAGCGCGGAAACGGTCCCAAACAGTTCAGGGAACTTGAAGCCCAGTCGCAGCGAGCCGAAGCCGCCCATCGACATCCCCTCGATGGCGCGGCCCTGGCGGGTGGCCATGGTTCGATAGGTGGCGTCCACGTGCGGCAATAGATCCTTGATGACCACGTCTTCCAAGGGACGCGTGCCATCCTTCGAATTCATGTAGCGAACGTCGGGCAGACCCTGCGCGAGCACGACCATGAAGGGCGGCAGATTGCCCGCGCGAATTTGCCCGTCGATCCTCGCTACCATCCATCCGCCTTCCCTCTGGCTGCCGCCGCCGCCGTGGAGCCAGTACAGGACGGGATAACGGCGCGCCGCCGTATCGTAGTCCGGGGGCAGGTAGATCAAGTAACTCGCTTCCGTGCCGGCGCCGCGCGAGGGCGTGGCGAACAGGCGATAGTGGGTTCCCGCGGGTTCGCTGCGATCGGGATCGATCCAGACGTTGCCGCGCTGGGCACTGCGCCCGCCCGGTCCCTGTGCCGAGGCCGCGGCCGCCAGCAGAAGACCCGCGGCAACCCGTCCCAATTGAGCGTAGTGAGCCATAGCGAATCTACCGAAAGCGCCCGATCATATCCACCAAGCCGCTAACAATGGCGGTTTCGGCGCACCCTTTCTGCAGCGGACTGCCAGTGACTTCAAAGTATGGGGTGTCGTACGCGGCGTCGTCCGGAATGTAGCCCACGCGGTCGTTCGCCATGGTAATCATGATCGTGTTGGCCAAAGGCGAGACCTTGCGGAGGTGCCAGTAGATGTTGGTCAACACTTCGCCCGAAACACTGGTCAGCGCGATTTGGTTGATCATCACCAGGCCCAGGTGCAGATCCAGCTTTTCTGCCCTGACGGTGCTTGCCCCTTCGCGTTGCCGAGTGGGCGGCTTGGTGGGGCAGGTGACCACACGCTCCGCGGCTTCGATCCGGGCCACCGGGGTCATACGGTCGATCTTGCCCGCCACCCGGACCACTTCCTCGCCCACCATCTGCCCGAGCGCATCCAT
>JAPKZC010000572.1:9223-9639 GCA_026394025.1 Candidatus Solibacter sp. | reverse complement strand
ACGCATCAACCCAGTCAGGTGGCCGGAGCCGACATCAAGAGCATACACCGTTGTCGGTCTGAGACTCGTCGGCACCGAAGACAGCGTGCGCCCCGCTGGTAGCGCACTCGGGGCCTCCTCGCACGCGAACCACACCGTCGCGCCGTATCCTGACGGCGCGAAATACGCCGGGCGGCCAGGCAAAGCGTACGTTCGCTCCCCGTTTGCCTGCGCCCTGACAGCGGCTCCGCCCACCCGAGTGGATGCGTCTTGCCCTCTGGGGCAGAGGCATGCCGCAAATGCAACAACCAACAAAGGAACAACCACCACGCGACGTTTCTGCATGGAACACCCTGATCGTTGCATCTGGATGTATGTCGCAGGGTTGGTGGCATTATGTGGCGTTTTGGGAAACTGGCTTTCTTGGCAATGGTCGT
>JAPKZC010000572.1:0-9183 GCA_026394025.1 Candidatus Solibacter sp. | reverse complement strand
TCGGACTGGACCAAGCCAGCCCGAAGGCCGATTGCGGGAGATCGACGCAGGGCGGACTCCGCCAGCGCACGCCAGTTGCTCCAGGCGTTACTTGCGGGGACGCGCCGGCGTCCCGCGCTCGGCCCCCGCTCGGCCCCCGCTCGGCTTGTTTCTCAAACAGCTTCCATATACAATCAAGCTCGAAAAGGAGACAGTCTTTCATGTCGCGAGAACCGATTGATCGTCGTACCCTGCTGCGATCCGCTCTTGGGGCCGGCGCCCTCTTCAGCCTGGATGCGCTCTTCACTTGTGAACGAACGAATGCGGCCGCGGTTGGACCGATTGACAACATCAAGGTCACCAAGGTGGAAGCATTCGTCCTGAAAAACTCGTGGGTGTTCGTCAAGATCTCTACCGACGCCGGCATTACCGGCTGGGGCGAGATGCTGAAGGACGATGCCAAGGCCTGTGCCGCCGGCGCTCTGGAGGTGGGACGTTACCTGGTGGGTCAGGATCCCAACCGCGTGGTCCATCACTGGCAGGCGATTCAACGCGGCTCATTCTACCGCGGCGGGCCCATTAAGTCCTCCATCCAGAGCGGCATCGATCAGGCACTTTGGGATATCAAAGGCAAAGTGTATGGCGTGCCCGTGTACAAGCTTCTCGGCGGCCCTACCCGCGACCGCATAAGGGTCTATGGAACGGTGAGTCAGACCACCGGGGTCAACGCCATGAAGGTTGCTCCGAGTGCGGCGCGGACGGCGTTTAAATACGTCGAAGGACAGAAGTTTTGCGATGAAGTGGCCGAACGGTTTAAGGCTCTCCGCACACGATACGGTTCCGGCGTCGATATCGCCGTCGATTTTCATGGCGCCGTGCAGCCGACCACGGCCATTCTCCTCATGAAAGCCCTGGAGCCCTACCAACCCTGGTTCTACGAAGAGGTGGTTCAGGCGCTCAACATAGATGTCATGGCCGAACTGGCGAAGAAGACGCACATCCCGCTCGCCACCGGAGAGCGCATTTTCCTGAAATGGGGATTCCGGGAGATTCTCGAGAAGCGCGCCGCCACCATCGTCCAGCCAGACGTATGTTACGCGGGCGGAATTACCGAGCTCAGGATCATCGCGGGCATGGCGGAAGCCTACTATACGCCGGTCGCGCCGCACAATCCGAACGGGCCTTGTTCCCTGGCCGCCAGCCTCCAGGTGGCTGCGTCTATCCCTAACTTCCTCATCCAGGAACGCGGCGACACCGAGCATGCCCTGCTTGCCAAGCCGCTGCCGCCGGTCAAGAACGGCTACCGCGAACTGCCCACCGAGCCGGGTCTCGGCATCACCATCGACGAAGACAAGCTCATGGCGCAGGTCGGCGAGCCGCAACAGTACCGCACCCGCTACGATCCCGACGACGGTTCGGTAGTCGATTGGTAGCGGGCGTCCGCCGGACGCGTCGGCGCAATCGGCGTATCATACGAATTCATGCCCATCGATCCATCGGCGGTGGTCGCCCCCACCGCCGTCGTCTCCTCCGATGCCGTCATCGGCCCCGGTGTGCGAATCGGCGAATACTGCATCGTTGAGGCCGAGGCCGTCATCGGCGCCCACTGTGTTCTCGATCCCTACGTCCTGGTCAAGCGCTGGACCACCCTCGGCGAGCGCAACCAGGTCGGCGCCGGCACCGTGCTCGGCACAGACCCGCTCGACAAGAACTTCGATGGCGCGCGCAGCTATCTCCGCATCGGCAACGGCAACAAGATCCGCGCGCACTTCACCATTTCGCGCGGCACCCCGCCGGAATCCGTCACCGAAATCGGCGACGGCAACTTCATCATGACCAGCGGCCACATCGCCCACAACTGCAAAATCGGCAACCAGACGGTGATTGCCAGTTGCGTCCTGCTCGGCGGCTATGTCGAAATCGAAGATCTGGCGTTCCTCTCCGGCGGCGTCCTGGTGCACCAGTTTTCCAAGGTCGGCCGCCTCGCCATGGTGAGCGGCAACACGCGGGTCAATCTGGACGCGCCGCCGTTTTTCACTTACTCCGGGTTCGCCATCGAGCCCCGCGGACTGAACCTCGTCGGGCTCAAACGGGCGGGGTACGATGCGCCGCAGGTCAGTATCCTCAAACAGGCCTACCGCTATCTCTACCGTTCCAGCCTCAAGCTGGAAGAGGCCCTCGCGCGCATCGAGAGCGAGATCCCCACCCCCGAAACTCTGCACCTGGTCGCCTTCATCCGCGCCAGTCACCGCGGCGTCGCCCGCGAGTAGACTCGCCTCCCAGCTCTGCTCCGCTTCCTCCGCTCCGCTCCGCGGCAGGTGGGCTGCGTTGAACTCCCAAACAGGAGCTTAACCTCCCGCTTCGCTGGGATGGGTGAGCGGCCCAAGCGCCCGGACGGCCTCCACCGTTTCGCTCACCACCCGCACGAACTTCTCTCCCTCCCCGGCCGAGACGTAATCGAAACGGCAACGGGCTTCTTCGATGCCAAACTGCGCCGATAGCTGCACCAGCACTCGATGCCGCTGGGTGGCGCGGTAGTTCCCCTCCAGGTAATGACAGTCCCCGGCGTGACAGGCCAGGATCAGCACGCCATCGGCTCCATCGCGGTAAGCTTGCAGCACGAATTGGGCGTCCACCCGCCCGCTGCACATCACGCGCACGATCCGGATATTTGGGGGATAACTCATCTGCGCGGCGCCAGCTTTGTCCGCGCCGGCGTAGGAACACCAGTTGCACAGGAACCCGACGATTCTCGGCTCGAAGGGCTTCCCTAAAGGTGGTGCATCCGGTTGTGTCTGAGTCTGTATCATGCCAGCACCGCCTCGATTTCAGCCAGTATCTGTTCGTTGGTGAAGTGATTTCCCCGAATTGCCCCGGACGGGCAGGCCGCCGCGCAAGTTCCGCAGCCGTGGCAGAGCAGGGCGTTTACCCAGGCTTCGCGACCCTCTGGCGGATAACTGATCGCCTGGTAAGGGCACACCGAACCGCACGTCCGGCATCCCGAGCATCTGGTTTCGTCCACTGTGGCCGTAATCGGTTCGATCTCCAGTTTCCTGCCGTCCGCCAGCCCGGATAGGGCGTATCCCGCCGCCGACATCCCCTGGCTGACGGCCCGCTGGATGTCCATGGGCGCCTGGCACGCTCCGGCCAGGTAGATTCCCTTGATCCTACTCTGCGCCGAATCCATACGCCCGTGCAGCTCTTCAAAGAAGCCGAAGCGGTCGCGCGGCGTGCCGAGGGTCCGGCTCAAGTCGCCGCCGTCTTCGGCGCCCGTGACGGCCGGGCACAGTACCACCATGTCCACCGTCACGCATCCGCGATTGCCGGCCGAATCCTCATATTCCACCGCGGCTTTGCCCTCCGACCCGGTGACCCGCACTCCGCCGGGAGCGTAACGCACGAAAGCGGCATTCGGATTGTGCCGGGCGTGCTGGTAGAGGGCGAATTCCTCTTTCCCGGGCATCACCAGTTCCTTGTAGAGGTGGAGAACCCTCGTGCCGGGGAGTTTCTTCTCGATCAGGTGGTTGAACTTGAACGCGTAGTCGCAGCAGATGCCAGAGCAGTACGGCCGGTGTTCCTGGTCGAGGCTGCCGGCGCAATGGACAATGGCCACGCTCTCCGGGGCTGCGCCGTCCGGCTGCTTGAGTTCTCCGGCACAGGGTACATTCCTCGCCTTTGCTCCTCAGGCAGGCCTGCCCGTCCAGAAACGGGACGTTGGGCAGCGCGCCCAAAAAAGGCAACGCGATGGCCTTCCGGGTATCGAGCCCAAAATTGAACTCGTTGGCAACCGAAACCGGACAGGGCGGGATACACTCCACACATCCGATGCACTGTTCGGTGTCCACATACCGCGGCGTCTGCCGGACCGACACCTGGAAGTTTCCGTAGAATCCTTTAATGCCGGATACCTCGGCCAGGGTCAGAATCTCGATGTTGGCGGAGTGTGGACCGTGGAGCACTTCGCCCAACACGGGTTCGAGCACGCAGGGGCCGCACTCCATATTTGGAAAAAGGTCCTCGTAGCGCACCGGCAGGCCTCCCAGAACCGGCGACTTCTCGACCAGAACAACCTTGCGGCCCGCTTCCGCCAGGGCCAGTGCGCACTTCAGGCCGGCCGGTCCCGCGCCAATCACCACGATGTCGCGGCATACCTCCAACTCGGTTTTGAGGAGCGGCTGGTGAAGCTGTACCCGCGCCGCCGCGCCCCGAATCTGCGCGCAGGCTTTACAGGTGGCCTGTTCCATGTCCGGTGTGACCCACGCCACCTGCTCCCGTATATTGGCCATTTGCAGGAAATACGGATTCATCCCGGCGCGCTCCAGCACTTCCATAAAGGCGCGTTCGTACTCCCGTGGGGAGCAGGCTGCAATCACCACGCGTTCGGGCCGTTCACTGCCCAGATCGGTTTCGAGAAACTGCTTGCCGTCCTCGGCGCAGAGGAAGGCGACCGGCTTAACGTATGCCACCCCCGCCTGCTGCAACAGCTCTTCCCGGAGCCGGTCGAAATCAACCCGTTCGGTGATGTTGGTCCCGCAACTGCAAAGGTAGACGCCTGTCCTCATTGGTTTTTCCTCAGGGGCTGGTCGAGGCATTCGTCCAGGTCCCGCAATACCTGCTCCACTACCAGCGGCACCGCGCGCTCCACTTCCGGAGTCAGCCGCTCGCTAAAAGTCTCGACATCCGCGGCCTCGACGGCCCAGATCTTCACCTTGCCGGGCAAGTGCAGACCGGCCACGCGGCCCAATTCCAGCGCTACCGGAAGACTGGCGTCATGTGTCGAATCCGCGGTGCGAGTCTGCGGCAGGTCCGCCAGACCGAACCGGTAAACCGCGCCCGCGGTACCGCCGCTGACGATGGCGTCGATCACGATCGCCCGTTCATGGCCGGCCATGGCTTCCATCAGCCACATGCCGCCCGAATACAGTTCCACTGTGGTGAAGCCGCTCCGCCCGGCCAGCCGGCGCCTTAGCTCGGCGGCGATTCGCAGCCCTACGCTGTCATCCGCCAGCACCGGGTTGCCCAATCCGATGATCACCGTGCTCCCCACGGCTCAACCCTCCCGCCGCAGCGTGCGGATGATCTCACCGGCGTGGCTTCTTATTCTCACCTCCAGCCGCATGGAGCCGGGCAGGGAATGAGTGGCGCAGGAGAGGCAAGGGTCGTAGAGCCGGAAAGCCATTTCGATGCGGTTCAACATGCCCTCCTCCACCACCTTTCCGGCGTGGATCAGGCGCTCCGCCGCCTTCCGGATGGACATGGCGATGGCGGCGTGGTTGTTGGTGGTGCCGACAATCAGGTTGACTCTTTGCAGCAGGCCCTTTCCGTCGGCCTCATAATGATGGATCAGCGTGCCGCGGGGCGCTTCGACCGAACCGACCCCGGTTCCGGAGACTCGCTGTGGGATTGCGCGGACATCGGGCGACGTGATCTCCGGGTCCGTGGCCAGTTCCAGCATGGGCTCGGCGGCGGACAGCATTTCGATCAGCCGCGCCCAATGCGTGGCGAGCCTCTGGTGGACGGGCTTCCGGCCGCCGAAGGCCGCGTAGAACTTCTCAAACTGCTCTTGCGCCAGCGGTGTGGCGAGGCTGCTTGCCACATTGAGCCGCGTCAGCGGCGTGGTGGCATAGACGCCGCTGGTGGCGCCATCCTGGAACCCCTTCCAGCCGATCTTCTTGAGGAACGGGAACTTCAGGTAGGTCCACGGTTCCACGTGTTCGGCCACGTGGTCCAGGTATTCTGACGCCGGGTAGAGCGCAAACTCCAGGCCTTCCGGATCTACAATCCGGATTTGCCCGTCGTACAGGTTCAGGCGGCCCTGCTCGTCCACCGTTCCCATCGAATAGGTCCGATGGCAGTAGACGTCGGACTCCGCCATCTCGCGATACACCGGGTTCTGCCAGACGATTTTCTCGAACACTTGCAGGCTGAAGAGGGCGAAATCGATATTCTTGCGGGCAGCCTCTTCGATTTCAATGCGCTCCGGTTCGGAGACGGACTTGCTCCACCCACCGGGCAGGCCGGCCGTGGGATGAATCCCCCTGCCGCCGAGCATCTGAATCACGTGGTGATTCCGCGCACGGCACTCGATCACGGCTTTCCCAATGTCGAGTCCCACCTTTCTGACCACGCCAAGGATGTTGCGTTCCGCCGGTGGGGCGTCGGGTCCAACGATGAAATCGGGCCCGCCCAGGGCATAGAAATGGGTGGTGTGATCGGTGACGAAAAAAGCCATGTACAGCAGTTCGCGGATCTTCTTTGCAGCCGGTGGCGGTTCCACCGCGAACAACTGGTCCAAGGCCTTGACGGAAGCCATGTGATGCGCTTCTGGACATACGCCGCAGATGCGGCTGGTGATCTGGGGCATGTCTTCGGCTTGGCGGCCGCGGCAGAACTGCTCGAAGCCGCGCAGTTCCGGCACCTGAAAGTACGCGTTGGCGACGTTGCCGTCTTCATCGAGGAAGATGTCGATCTTACCGTGGCCTTCCAGCCTGGTGACGGGATTGATGGTGACCCGCTTCATGCTCATTTGCTCCCCCATGTGGCCCCGGACAGGCTGTATCTGTAGAGCACTCCGGCCGGGTCGGCAAGGCCGGCCATGGCGGCGTCCGTCTTTTCGGCTACCTGTCTCTCCGTCACGCCTTTGTAGTCCCCCAAATCCAGCACGGAGCCCAGTGCGTCGATCAGCCTGGCGCCCTGGTCGGCCACGCCTTCGGGAGGTCCATAACATCCCGTGCACGGCATGTTGACTTGCGGGCAGAGTGCGCCGCAGCCATCCCGGGTGGCGATTCCCATGCACACCAGTCCTTGCTCCAACAGGCACATGCGCGGGTCCGCCAAGATCTCGTAAGTTCGATGGAAAGCGGTAATTCGCTTATTGTTTTTCTCCCGTCCGCACTCGGCACACACGGAAGACACCCCGCCGCCAAGCACGCTGCCTTTGGGAGGCAGCGGGGCTCCCTGGACGACCGCCTCCACCACGTTCCAGATCTGGTGCGGCTCCGGTGGGCACCCCGGGATGAAGTAGTCCACCGCCACCACCTGCGCCAGCGACTGCACGGTCTCAAAAAACTCGGGCAGTTTCAGTTCGCCCTCTGGCATGGCGGTTCTCAGTTCAGGCAGCGTGCCGGCCGGGTTATCCAGCGACGGGCTGTCGAGGTAGTTCGTCCGCAGGTGCGCCTCCCGGGTATGGAGGTTGCTCAAGGCAGGGATAGATCCCTGGGACGCACAGGCGCCAAAGGCGATCAGCAATTGCGACTTGGCGCGCATCAGGCGGGCCATCTCCCGGTTTTCGGCGGTGCGAATGGCTCCGTTGAAGAATGTGATGGCGAGAGCCCCGTCAGGCAGTGCCTCTACGTCCTCTTTCTTGGTGTCCAGCAGACAGGGACAGAAGAAAAAATCGAAGTGCTGGTCCACCTCGAGGATCTTCTCGTGCAGGTTCACCAGCGAGATTTCGCAACCTCCACAGGAGGCAGCCCAGTACATGCTCAGTTTCGGTTTTTGCATCGCGATAGAAGGCTCCCTTACGGTCGAGACTGTGCGCAACTTCAGCCCGTTACCGGGCCACGACGCCGCGGAGGTTGACCATCGGAACTTAGATCTGCACCTGACAGCGCTTGGCGGCGCCCTCACTCCGCATCCAGAGCAGGGCCTTCTTGGTCCGCTGGCACCACTGCCGGACATCCACTTCAAAGGTGGTGCAGTCCGCGACAACCTCGATGATGTCGCCCTTGCTCATCGAGCGGCTCTCTGTCAACATTTTCAATTGCGGCTGCGGGCACTTCAGCCCGCGCGCGTCGATCACTTTTGTGGCCATTATTCGTTACTCCTTCCCATGAAATCATTCGGCTCAAACAGAGGTCTGGCTGAGGCGTGCAACCAAATGCCGCATGGCTTCCGCCTGCGCGCTCAACTGCTCGCTGGTTGCAGCGGTCTCTTCGCAACTCGCGGCGGTGCTGCGGGTGAGTTCATCCACTTGCCGCATCTCCTGGAGCACGCCCTCATTCCCTCGGACCAACTCCTCGCTAGTGGTCGCGATCTCGTCGCCGAGTTCCTTGACCCGGCCGGTATGACCAATCAGAGCGTTCATCGCGCCCGAGACTTGCTCCATTCCAGACTCGCCCGCGCCCGCCCTGGCGATGGATTCCTGTGCCAGGTCGGCGATTTCCTGCGATGCCTTGGCGCAGCGCTGCGCCAGGTTCCTGACCTCATCGGCGACTACCGCAAAGCCGGCGCCGGCCTGCCCGGCGCGTGCTGCCTCCACGGCCGCATTGAGCGCCAGGATGTTGGTCTGAAAAGCGATTTCGTTAACCACCTTGGTGACACCGCCGATTTTGCCGGCTGCGGTGTTGCTCTCCCGAATGGTCCGAGCCAGAGACTCCAACCCTTGCGCGGACTGGTTTGCCAGTTGCTGCGCTTCTCCCGCCAGGGTGACCGCCGTCTGCCCGGTTTCGGCGCTTTGGCGGGTAATCGACGCCATCAGCTCGGCGGTGCCCGTTGCATCGGAGAGAGAGGACGACTGCGTGCTGGCACCCTGCGCCAGCGACTGGCTCGCCGAGGCAAGCTGCAAAGCGGCGCTGGCGACCTGTTCGACGGCTTCCGACAAATCGGCTGTGATTGTGCTGACCTGTGACGCGGCACGGCGTGCCCACAGGTATCCGAGGGCCAGTGCACCATAGCAGGCGCTTGACGATAGAACGACGACGGGAACACGCGGATAGAGCAGCGCTGCCGCACCCGCGGCGGTCAACAGCACGCTGAATACGAGGATGACGAGGGGACCCCTCGAGGAGATATTGGTTTGCTTAGTCTGTTCCATGTCCGTGTTCGCTGTGGATGCCGTCCAAAAGAGTCTTATCGTCGGGTGTGGTGCCGGACAATAGGGAAAAATCCGCCGTCACACCAGAACATTTTTTTTATTTTGCAATTTCCCCTCAACAACTTACCTATTTCCCGCCCCCGATTCGCTTGCCCTCCCATGCTACTTTCAAATTGGATAGAGGTCGTGCGCACCACACCGCGCGGCCGCAACAAGTTTTCATACTGGCCAGTATGCGTTGCATGTGAGGTGGTACTGACTTCCCGTAGGCCCTTAAAAGCCTAACGGTGGTTCCCCTACGTGGAGGAGACCGGCGGGAAGATCTTCCGTTCGAACGGATAATCTCCGGTGGATGTTCGGATAGCGCTTATCGCCGCCCCATCGGGTAC
>JAPKZC010000069.1 GCA_026394025.1 Candidatus Solibacter sp. | reverse complement strand
CTGCCTTCCTTGATGGCGTTCTTGAAAGGTCTATAGCCCAGCACGCGGTCCATTAATGTTGCCTACGGGCCGTCGAAGAACCGAACGCCCGGGGTCCTGCATCCCAGAGCAACATGAATACGGACGCCACATAACGGCTGTAGCTGTAGCCGTCGGGGTTGCTCTCGCGCCCCTCCTGCCAGACCAACTGCAGGGTGAGGTCCTTGTGCGTCTGCAACTCCTGGTGGATCTGCGTCCAATCCGGCTCTGGATGTTTCCGCCAAACCGCGGGAGCAGGCCTCTGCGGAAACAGCGTTCGCTCGATCTGCTGGTCAGCCCAGTGCTCCGGCGCCGGCCACTTCACGCCGGCCGCTTGCGCGGCCGATAAGTACTCATGGATGGTGCTCTGGGAAATGGAGCAACTGCGGGCGATCTCGTGCTGGCTCAGTCCGAGGGAATGGAGCCGCAGAACTTCCTTCAACTTGCGCATGGTCAGCCTCTTCTGTGGCAACTGGGAATCTCCACCTGTTAATAGGGGTTGAGTGGGTAATTGGGTAAATTCTCAACTTTATGTTGAGTCCAGCCGCCACGGCCGCCCTGCGCCGCTATTCCAATCCGATGCCGATCACCATTCCGAACTACAACCGTAAGACTGATCGGCTTCAGTTCGGAACGCTGATCGGCATCGCTTCGGAATCGTGATCGACATCAGTTCGGAACGCTGATCGCCATCCCTCGGAATCCGCCCACCGGGCAACGGCCAATCACCCAACGACACGTCGGAGGGATAGCACTCGGCTTGGCGATGGTGCTAGTCGAATACCGGTGTGGCGCAGCCCTTCCGCGAACCGCCTCACGCCAGAAGTCTGGTGGTGGAAATCTCGTGACACGCCTTTCCCTGAAATTGCGGAAGCCATGTCGATTGTCTGGCTGTCGCTGGACTCCCGGGGAGGGCAGGTTGGGGATTCGCGTTTAGACTGTGTTTCGAATGACGAGGGTGGATCGGGAGGACTGTTCCAATTCCGCCATCAAAATGGCATGCCGCCTCAGAAGGTTTTCAACCTGGGATGTCCGGTAGTTGCAGTTCTCGAGTCGGACTGCCTTTGGCGGCACGCCGCGGAACTTCGCGAGGTCGAGAAAATCGGAATCAGCCGTTACGATGGTAAACCCATTGGCTCCGGCAAACTCCCAAATCACTTCGTCTGAGGTAAACCGGGCGAGACCGGTGTCGAAAATGTGAACTGAATCGGGGAAAAGCCCGGCGAGGCGGTGAACGAGTTTAGGCGAGAGGTTGACGTCAAACAAAAGCTTCAACGCAACATCCGCTCTCGCCCAGCTTGCGAGGCGTATGCGTAGACTGCGGGGAAATCGGCTCTCTCCAGGTACGGGTAGTCGCGCAGAATCTCATCCTCGGGCATGCCGTAGGCGAGCATATCCAGCACGTCCCACACGGTTACCCGAAGTCCACGGATACAAGGCTGCCCCGAGCGTTGGCCCGGCACACCTGTGATCCGGGAGAGGTCGGCCTTGTCTGTAGTTGCCACTGGTAAGATTATCCCCCATTTCGGGTGGCGCGCGGCTTGTGGCAAACCCCTCCCTACAGCCGGGGCTCCGATCGGGGTCGCACGCGTCAGCAAGCGGTGTTCATACGGCACTATAGCGGCGTAATCGGCCGATTGTCGCTGCCCATGCGGAAGGTATGGGTGGCGGCCATGCCCGGGGGCAGGGTGATCAGTTGCGGGCGAATCAGGATCAGCACCTGGCCGTCGTCCGAACTCTTGGTGTGCATGCTGGTGAGGGGGCCGAGAAAGGGAATGCGCGTGACGCCGGCTAGCCCCGCGAGGGTGCGCGCCTGATCGCGATCCACCAGGCCCGCCACCGAGGCCCACTCGCCGAAGCGCAGATCCGCTTTGTTCTTGATCACGCGGCTGGAGATCACGGGAATGCCGTTGAAGGATGAGCCGGCGAGCACCTTGAACTCGGAATCGATATCCAGCGTGACCGATTCCAGGCCATGCACGGTCGGCGTCAGTTTCAGGCTGAGGCCAAGATCTTCAAAGGTGAACGACGGCGGCGGAGTGTATGCGGCGCTGGTCTGGGTGTAGCTCTGCGCGTAGCCGGCGGTGAGGATGGGGTAGCGGTCGCCGACGTGGAACGTGGCGGGCTGACTGTCTACACTCCGCAGCTCGGCTTCCAGCAGCAGTTTGCCCGAGGATTGGGACATCTTGGCGACCAGCGCCGAATTGAGAATGGTGATCCCCATCAGGCTGGAACTGGTCACACGGCGCGCCAGTTCGGCGAGCGTGAAGATGTTCTTGAGCGGCGCTAACGAAAAGGTATTGGGCAAGTCGATGCCGTAGGTGATGGCGTCGTTGCGGCTGACTTCGAGGAACTTGAGTTCGATGGACACCTGGGCGCGCGGCGAACTCAGGTCTTCGAACATGAGGCGCGCGGGGACGACCTTGGAGACGCGGTCGCGCAGGATCACGCTATTGTTCTGCGTGTCGAAGGCCACTTTCTCGATGGCGAAGGCCTGCTGCACGGCGGTGACGATGGAATTGAAATCCTGCGGATTGGTGGCTTCGGGCAGGTGCAGTTCGATGGCGGCGGTAGGCTCGCGGTCGGTGCGTTTCTGCGGCGTATCCTTGACCACCAGAAAGACGCGCTTGCTCAGCGGCACCAGGAAACTGCCGGTGGCGGCTTCGAGGCCGTGGAGGGCGTCGCGGTAGTCCGAGTTGGCCATCTGGAAGCGGAAACCGGGGCCGGCCTGGTAGTCGTCGTCGAAGAGGCAATCCAGGCCGAAGGATTTGGCGACTTTTTCGAACAACGCTTTGGCGTCGCCGTGCAGGTCGAAATCCTGGCGTCCGATCTGAGCCTGGAGTTCGACGGGGGGGAGGAGTTTGCGGGCTTCCACGCGGTCTTCGGCGGTGGCGATGGGGAGCGGAGGCGGGGTTAAGGCGCCGGGGGCGGCACTGGGGCCGGCCAGGGCGAAATCG
>JAPKZC010000311.1 GCA_026394025.1 Candidatus Solibacter sp. | reverse complement strand
AACGTTCGGCGCAATACCGACTCCGTCGGCGGAGTAGCATTATGGATAGGCAGAACATGAGGCGAGATTCTATCGGGTCCAGACTTGAACATCAGGGGCTATTCGCCAAACTCCTGCACGAGTGCTGGTGCTGCCACTCGGTCGGCCTCAAGCCGGGTGTCCTGGCCACTCACCTTGGCGATTACGGAATGCGGGACGTTCTGCGTGGTCAGTACGAGGAATTGTATCTCTCACCCGAAGGACTCTGCGTTCATTGCGCAGCGAGTCCGCCGCCGGAATTCGACAGGTCCCGCTGAGCGTCTATTCGGCGCATAGCCGCCGGACCAGCCCGGCCCGGCTCCCAATCTACGGTAACGGCGTATATCGACCGCCAATCAGGAATCCGAGCATCAGCAATATTTTTGCCAGCGCCAGCGGTATGTTGTCCCCATCAGGGCGACCGGGCGCCATTCCTTTTCGGATATCCGCAGTAACCAGTGCTGATGGTGCTCTCGGCTACCCGGCATGACGGCCGTTGTTAGGGTGACGCCCCGCGAGAACTCCACCACTGTTGACTGCGACTGCTGATCAATGTGCAGTGCTAGGAGTCGTTTCCCGAGCAGACGCTGCAACGCCTTGTTCCGCCTATTGACCTGTGAGTCCGAGTCCGCCAGGAAGTGTCCGTTCAGCGTGAGAACCCAAGACGTTTCGCTCAGCATGTTCGTCAGGTCGAATTCCCCGTGCGAACGTCGGCGACCACCACTTGGCAGAAAATGCGATGATGGCGTGAGTTCACCAAACGAAATGAAGAGGCGGGCCGCATACCCCTCCCACACTTGTGTTACCACCTGGCCCACGACAGGGCCGCGCCAATTGCGAGATAGCAAGCTATGATGCTACCGCGATCCACAACTTCCAGGAAAGTGGCGTTCTCGTACATTACCTTGCCGACGAGCACTTGGTTCGGCAACGTTACCGCAAGGTCGCTCCCGGACTTCCCGTTGTTCGGGCCAGTGTCAGGATGGCCCGAGGGCATATCGGGTCGCCCATGGCCGAATGCTGAAAGGAGTATGCTTGGTGCAGAAGAGGAGACACGCCATGCGTACGACGCTGGTTTCGGTGCTGGCCGTTCTGGTGCAGTTGGGGATTCCGGCCAATGCTCAGTCGCAAGGGGGGACGTTGCCCGCTTGGTCCGCCGTCCCGAACGGGTATTGGGTCCATCCACCCACGAAGCGCTTGTTCTTCTTTATGTCGGACCCCAAGAACATCGGGCAGCCGCCGGTGTTCGGGCGACCGGCGCACGCGCCGGGTACGAGCGGCTTTTTTCGACCCATCTCCATCACCGGTCCGATTCCCCAGAATCCCCCCCATCCAACCCTGAAATTTCCCTCGACGGGCCTCCGACCGCTGGAAAGCCTGCCCCCGCAGGATTTCCGAAGATTCCTCAGGCCTAAGAATTCCCGGCTGTTTTTCTTCAGCAAGCCGTGATCGAGGCCTCCGAAGGCGTGCGGGTTGCGCGCGCGGAAACTCGGGAACGACGGAAAGGTACGTAGACGCCGCCATTTGGCACATTAGTGGCGTTTGGGAGAAAGTACCATCATCCGCGCACAGCCCGGTTCACAGCCCTGGGGGTTCATCCCCCTCGAAATAGGGATCGTATCCGCTGAAGAGCAGGGATTCCAGGCGGTCCGCGTCCGCTATAATTGTGCAGGGAATCCGCTTCCGTTCGACCTCGAGGAACTCCCTCAATCCGTTGATCGCCTCGACAACCTTCCGGTGAATCAGAGGGTCATTCTTGGTTAGCTCCGCGTAGCGTTTCCCGGCATCCCAGAACGTCCGGAACTGCTCGACTGGATACCGGCGCTTATTCGAGAGTCCATCCTGGAAATCCAGCCACCGGGCCTCGACTTCCGCGGCCAAACGCTCCTTTGGTGAAATCGGCACGTCATTCCTCCGTAATCTACACCGTAGTGTAATCCGTAAACCCTCTCATTGCGCCGGCCATCGCCCACCCGCGTCAGTCAACATGGTTCGGTGGCGGGAGGGCCGCAGTAATGAAGAAATCGGACAGGAAGAAGAGGGCGCCCAAGCGAGTTCTTCGGTTGCCGGATCTCGACTACGCCAAACGCTCGGCGCTGAATACGCTTGGTTCGCCAGCATCGAAGCGGCGGAAACTAGCGAACAGCGTCCCGTCGCTGGACGGCCACGGCCATTCGTTAGGGGCGGCGAGACCTGTGTGCGATTCCGAGTTCGCTGGCCAGCCTAGCCAAATGCTCGTTGGCTGTCCAGAGATGCGTGTCGGCGACAAGGGCGGAAGCGAGCAGATGCGCATCGATCCACCCAATGCCTCTGCCGTGCAGCTTGTGTGACCGGACGAAGGTAGCGACGTCCGCATGACCGACAGGCGGAACCCGGTGAATCAGGTCGTATGAGTTCAACAACTGGGTTCGCCCGCCGGAATCTCCGATCAGCAACTCGCCATACACGAGGTCGTGCCCGGCGGCTTCGTCTCTCTCGAGCAAGCGGTCCAGTTCGGCGGCGCAGGGCATCCGGTTGGCGAGAAAACGGATCCAGACAGAGGTGTCTACCAAAACCATCAAGCCGCCGTTCTTGTTTTGCGAGTCTCTGGCCGGCGCCTCGGAACGTCTTTCGCGTCCGCATCGGACCCCCTGAGCTTTCGCAATCTCTGATAGGCCGCATGTCGGATCAGAGCTTCGAGACCGAGCCGCACGGTTTCTGTATCGGTCACCGCGCCACAGGCTTTCTTCGCCTCGCGAAGGGTGACGTCATCAATGCGGAGCGTTTTCTTCATACATCTAAAATTACCATATCAATACAGCCCATCCAGCCATACCCGATCGGGCTGTCTTCGTAGGGAACGATATACGGCGTTAGCGGAAAATGACCTCGACCATCAGGGAGAGCCCAGGCCCAATAGGTCATACCTGGTGTGAAATCTCCTTGGGGCCGATCCACTGGGGGGCGGCGCGATCGGCGCCGAGGGCGGTGACCTTGCCGCCGCGAACGTTGTCGACGACGCGGAATCCACGCCGGCCAATATCCGGATGGGCCGTCGAAGGTCTACGATCCGTTGAGGATGGAATGAAAGGTGGGCAGATTACGGATTCCAGTCTGGCAGGTGTCAGATGGGCATGCACCCCGATAGGGCATGCGCCCCCTTTTGCCCGGCACGCGCACGCCGCGCGTTGCCGCTCCTGGCACCACATTCGGTCACGAATGTGAAATGATTATTTCAGTCCTGATAATCTGTATTTGACTGTCGCCGTATAGGAGAAATCCATGCGCAATATCACGAGGCGGGACGCGGTGGCCGGTGCGACCGGAATCGCATTTCTTCAGACGAGCGCCGTTTTCGGCGCGCAGGCCAATTCAGCCATCGCCTTAGGCATCATTGGAACCGGCGCCCGCGGTCAATATGTCGGTGGACACATGGCGCGCGATGGACGGGCGCGGGTGGCGGCCATCTGCGACATTTTCGACGACCGGATCGAGCAGGCCAAGAAGAACGTGCCCGGGGCCACACAAGCCAAGGTCTACACGGACTACCGGCAGCTCCTGGACGACAAGAATGTAGATGCCGTGTTGATCTCGACACCCGTCTACCTGCACCCGGAGATGTTTGAAGCGGCGGTCGCGGCAAAGAAACATGTCTATTGTGAAAAGCCGGCAGGCAACGACGTGGCCGGCGTCAATCGCCTGATGCGGGCGGGCCAAAAGGCCGACCCGGCCAAAACCATCCAGTTCGGATTTCAACAGCGCTTCAGCCCGGAGTACAGGAAGGCGCACGATCTGACGGCGGCCGGGGAACTCGGCGAGCTCAAGATGCTAATGAGCTTCTGGATTCTGGGGATGGCTCCTCGGCTGGGCGCACCAAATGGCCTACCGCTACCCAATGTCTCCGACGAAGAACGGCGCGTCCGGCTCTGGACCCGGTGGAGGGAGCTGTCAGGCGGCGATATCGTGGAATGCGATTGTCATGGCTTGGACACCCTCAACTGGTTCGCGAACGCTCACCCCGTGAAAGCCCTGGGCCAGGGAGGACTGCGCTACCCCATCTACTACGGCGACATCACCAGCGATCACTACGACATCATCTTCACCTACCCGAATGGCGCCGAAGGCTATCTTCTCAGCGCCAGATATGCTTGCGGCTTCCGCGACGTCAAGGAGCAGTTCTTTGGTTCGAAGGGTGTGCTTGAGACCGCTCGCACGTACTACAAACTGCATGGACCGGTGGCCGCATCGCGGCTGACCGATGACGACAAACTGGAGGACACCAGCATGATCGAGAGGCGCTCTCCCTCACCTCCATCCTGGGGCGTATGGCCTACGAGTCCCACCGCGAGGTCACCTGGGAAGAGATGTTGCGTCAGGGGTGAGCCGGGCAGCAGGTGTTACGCGAATCGCGTAAGGCCCCAGCATTTACCATCGCCGATTCCCGGCATGCGAACCCGAGCCTCGGCGTTTAGGAGAAAGGAACCTGCTTATAGTTGCGCTCGTCCACACACCGGGATAGCATTCACTCATGAGAGTTGATCTGCTGAACCAGATCGTGCTCCGTTGGGATTCCGATTCCGATTGCTCCGGCCTCCTCGCAAATGGAGGGATCGATGCCGTCTGGTTCCCGTCGCATGATGACCGCATCGCGGCCGCCTGCCGCGCCGCCGGCGCCGAAACGCTTGATGCTGGTGCGATCCGTTTCGCCGGTCGCGATGAAACCGGCCCGCTGCCACCTGGGGATTTCCTGGCGGTTAAAGCGGGAGTCTGGCCGGGAGCGAGGGCCAGCGCCCGAAATGCCGACGGAAGTTTCTCCGGCGGCGCCAGCCAGCGCGCGTGGATCGATGCCAACGGCTATCTGGTCGCCTGGACGAAGGCTCTCTTCCCCGGTCGCGCACCAGTTCTTGCCTATCTCCCGGACAGCGATGCAGGTATTGCCAAGGGACAGGTGATTACCTACGATTCCCTGGAACTCGCCTTGATCGACGCCTGGGCTGCCGGAGGAAACTACCTGCTGGCGCCGGATGCGGCGTACCGCGATGCCCTGCTCCGCGGCGACCCGGCAGCGACTGCCGCGTGGTCCCAGTTGGGCCGGACCGCCGGCTGGCTAAAGGAGCACCGGGATCTTCTCCGCCAACCTCCCCTGAGCACCATCACCGTCCTGGTAGAACGCGGCGATACCGCCGCCGAGATCGCCGCGCTGATGTTTCGCCAGAGCGGTTCGCCTGAGTTGGTGTCCACTGAGCGCGTGCCTTTGCCGGACGCGTCCCGCCGCCCCATCGTGGTGGCGGCGGGGATCAATCCCCCTTCTCCGGATCTGGGTAGGTTATTGCTGGCTCATGCCAACGCAGGCGCCAGCCTGGTGGTAGATGGCGGCGACGCATCGTCCTGGTGGAAGGCGGCCGGCCTGAGAGCGGCCCGCCAGTTCGAGGATCGAGTCTTCTACACGCTGGGCGCTGGCCGGATTCTCGTTTACCGGGAGTCGATTATCGACCCCGGCGATTTCGCCCTGGATATTCTCGATCTTGCCGCCGGCCGCCAGCCTGTCCGCCTGTGGGATGCGTCCACCGTCATCGCCGTGGCCTCGCAAGCGGGCGCACGTGCCAATCTGGTTCTTCGCCTGGTCAACTACGGGTCACCCACCCGTGGTGACATCATGGCCCAGGTCCGAGGCATCTACAACTCGGCCACCCTGTTGCGTCCCGGGCAACCGTCCGTCACGCTGCGGACCTGCCGCCGCGGCGAAAATACCGATGTTCTGGTGCCCGGTTTCAGACGTCTGGCAGTGGTCGTTTTCAGTTGAGGAACGGAGATATGCATCTGACTCGCCGCGATATTCTGAGAAGCGGGGCGGCCCTGGGGACTGCTGCCCTTGCGTCGCGCGCCCTGGCCGCGCAGCAGCGGTACTTCATGCCGCATTCTTTCATCGAGCGGAACCCCAAAGCCGTGTTCATCCGTCGCACCAGGGTCGCGCACAAGATGGATGCCGAGGCCAAACGAAACGAGGGTCTGAAGCTCGCACGGCTCATCTTCGTGGGCAGCGACCGCCCCGGCATCCCTATCGACAACCGCATCGTCCTCAAACCCAACGCAACCAGTCTGTCGCCTCGCGGGCGATCGGCGGAGGAACTCTTCGGCACAGGCACCGATCCCCAGTTTTACGAGGGGCTGGTGGCCGGCATGAAGGAACTCGGCCTCACCCGTTTCACCTTCGTCGATTCCACCTCCTACGCCAGTTGGAACCTGCGCGGCCTTTTGGATATCAACGACCGGCTCGGAATTGTCACCCAGGATCCCGAGCGCCGCGAGCGCCATTTGCGGGAAGGGTGGGAGACTACCTGGAGCGTGGTGCCGGAAGGCGTGGTCTTCAAGCGCATTCCGCACTATGCTCCGGTGAACGAACCTGGCACCTGGCTGCTCAATATCGCCAAGTGGAAGGCGCACAGCATGGGGCTCACGCTCACCGTGAAGAACGAGCAGGGCCTGGTGGCGCACCCTTTCACCAATTTCTGCGGCGGCTGGCGGAGCGTCCTGAGTGCCTCCGATGTGGTCAAGTCCGAGGTCATTCCGCGCGTCGAGGAACTCGTGAACGGCTCCTTGGAGCGCCACCGGAAGCTTGGCTACAGCCGGTATGACACCGGTGGGTCGCACAGCAACGGCGCCTTCCTCCGACCCATCGAGCAGGAACTCTGGGCCCAGAAGACGTGCGACAACATGAGCGTGCTGAAGACGGGCTTGGCCATCATCGAAGGCATCTACGGCCGCGATGGAGATGGCTTCCATGTCGGCACCGACTACCTGACCAATCTGGTGATGTTCGGCAAAGACAAGGTCCGCGTCGACCTGGTCGGCCTCTGGCTCGGAGGCCACGAGCCCGGCAACCTGCATCTCTACCGCATCGCAAAGGAGCGCGGCCTCAGCGACACCTTCAACCCTTGGGAGGTTCCGGTGTACGAGTGGACCGACAACGGCCCCGTTGCGCGGAAGTTGACTGACTTCCCGCGTACCCCTCTCAAGACCGTGTACCTTCCCCGCGATGGCGAACCCACGCTTCACATGCTCGATGAACCTTTTGATTACGATCGGTACAGGGTTTGAGCCCGTATGGTCAAAGAATCAAGCTGCCCGTAAGTAGTGTCGAAGCCAACCACCGAGGCGTTCTCCGTGGCGCCGGCTTGGCTCAGTTCGATCAGCGGCCAGCCTGTCCCACACAGCGGCAGGCGTCATCAGGAAGGTGCGACCACACGACTCTTACGCCCCGTTCCGGGGCGTGGGCGGGAATCGTCTTACTCCCTGTCGCCCTGCGGGTTCTGCCGGCGCGGGTGCAGACTGTGAACTTCGGCGCACCGATTTGCACGGCGGCCCGTCAGAGTGGCATGATAGATCCATCCAAATCCGTAAGGTGGTTTTTTATGCAAGCTATCAAAACCGCCCTGCTAGCGACAGCTTTGTTGCTTCTATCTCTGCCCCTCGCCGCGCAGAACTCGTCGCTGGTGGGTACCGTCAAAGATCCTCAGGGTGCCTTGGTGCCACGCGCCCACGTCACTCTTGTCAACTCCGCAACCAAGGTCAGCCAGTCCGCGCAGACCGATGAAAATGGCAACTACGAGTTCTCCGTGGTCCGTCCGGGGGGATACTCGGTGAAGGTGGAACAGGCCGGTTTCCGCACGTTCCTGCGCGACAACATCGCGCTGGCGGTGGATCAGCGGGGGCGCGTCGACGCCTCGCTCGAAGTGGGCGATTCCACCACCATGGTTACCGTGCAGGCCGAAAGCATGGGCGTGCAGACGGAGAATAGCAGTGTGGGCGAGGTGATCGAGACCAAGAAGATTGTCGAGATCCCGCTCAACGGGCGCTTCTTCCTAGACCTGGCGCTGCTCACGCCCGGCACGGTGGTGCCCTCCACCAGCAACCGCACCTTCCTGGCCGCGCCCAGCGGCATCGGCGCCAGCGGCATCAACGCTTCGGGCGCGCGCGAGGATTCCACCAACTACCTGTTCGACGGCATCAACCTGTCCGACATGGTGCAGAACCAGATCACGTTCCAGCCCAACGTCGACATGATCCAGGAATTCAAGGTGCAGACCAACGCCTTCAGCGCGGAATACGGGCGCAACGCCGGGATCATCATCAACGCCGTTTCCAAGCAGGGCGGCAACGGGTTGCACGGCACGGCGTACGAGTTCGTGCGCAACGAAAAGTTCGACGCCAAGAACTTCTTCGATGCCGGCAACAAACCCATCGCGCCGTTCAAGCGCAACATCTACGGTTACGCCGTGGGCGGCCCGATCCGGCGCAACAAGACGTTCT
>JAPKZC010000521.1 GCA_026394025.1 Candidatus Solibacter sp. | reverse complement strand
GGCGGCGCCATCTCCGCCAACCTGGACAAGAACGCCACCACGGTGGCCCCCGGTGGCCTGATTTCCATCTTCGGCACCAGGCTGGTCAAAGTGGCTACTGACCTCAGTGGGTGGGCCGGCCGCGTGCTGCCCTCCAGTTTGAACGGAACCTCCGTGACCATCGGCGGCAAGAACGCCGCCATCCTCTACGTGGGACCCGGACAGATCAACGCGCAAGTTCCGGTGGACGTGCCGGCCGGGCAGCAAGCCGTGGTGGTGAAGAACACCGTGGGGCCCAGTGTCTCATTCAACGTCACGGTGGCCGCCACCGCGCCCGCCATCTTCTTCTCGCCCTCGGCGGCGGTTCTCAAGAACGCCGATTTCAGCCTGGTGGGAGCGGGGAATCCGGCCAAGGCCGGTGACGTCATCCTGGTCTATTGCACCGGCCTGGGAGCCACCTCCGCGACCCTGCCCACCGGCACGCTGGTCCCGGCGACGACTACCGCCAACACCACGGTTCCGGTGACGGCGGCCATCGGCGGAAAGCCCGCGGCGGTGGCCTACGCTATCGCCTCGCCCGGTTTCGCCGGCCTGTATCAGGTAGCGATCACCGTCCCCTCCGGCCTGTCCGGCGACGCCGCGATTGTCCTGACACAGGGAACGGTCAGTTCCAACCCGGTGGCGATTCCGGTTCAGTAAGGCCGCGAAAGAATCGGTCAACCTGGCGTCCTCTGAGCCCGGCTCGGAATGGAGTTGCGAAGCAGGGCACAAGGCGGAGCCTTGTGCCCCGCTTGGTATTATGGAAAGCGAAGGTTTTCCCTCCCAAAATGGCATCGCAATCCGAATCGGAAATCGGTATCAACAGCTGGCTCGAAGACGAGTTGTATCAACAGTACCTGCGAGACCGTTCCACGGTGGATGAAAGCTGGAAACACGTATTCGAGGAGCCCCGTCCACTAGCCAACGGCGTTCCGGCCGCTCCGCCGGCACCCCCCGCCCCCGAACCCGCACCCGGCGAGCAGTTAGTGCCCTTGCGCGGCGCCGCCGGACGCATCGCCGAAAACATGGCGGCCAGCGTCTCCATACCGCTCGCCACTTCGCAGCGCACCATTGCCGTCAAGGTGATGGATGAGAACCGCCGCATCATCAATCAGCACCGCACCTTGATCGGCCGCGGCAAAGTCTCCTACACCCACCTGATCGGCTGGGCAATGGTCAAGGCACTGGAAGAAGTCCCCGGACTCAACCACGCCTACGCCGAGCGCGACGGCCAGCCCTTCCGCCTGGTGCGCCCCCAAGTGAACCTGGGCATTGCCATCGACGTCCCGGGCAAGGACGGCGCGCGCAGCCTGATGGTACCCAACATCAAGGACTCGGGCGCGCTCAGTTTCCAGGAATACGTCACCGCCTTCGACGACCTGGTGGCCCGCGCCCGCCGCGCCAAACTGACGCCCGCCGATTTTCAGGGCACCACAATTTCTCTCACCAACCCCGGCACCGTCGGCACGATGTCCTCCAGCCCGCGCCTGATGGGTGGACAGGGCGCGATCATCGCCACCGGGGCCATCAACTATCCCGCCGAATACCTGGGCGCCGCCGATGAGACGCGCGCCATGCTGGCCATCAGCAAGGTGATGACGCTCTCCTGCACGTACGATCACCGCATCATCCAGGGCGCCGAATCCGGCATGTTCCTGGGCCGCGTGCAGGCCCTGCTGGATGGCAAGGACGGGTTCTACGAAGAGCTGTTCGCCCACCTACGCATGCCGCACCAGCCGGTGCGCTGGGAGACCGACCGCAAACCCGCCCTGCCCGGCGTGAGTTCTGCGCGTTACGCCGAGATCGCCAAAGAAGCCGGGATCATGCAGATGATCAACGCCTACCGTGTGCGCGGCCACCTGATCGCCGATCTCGACCCGCTGGGCGCCGAACCCAGCTACCACGCCGAGCTCGACCCCGAAACCTACGGCCTCACCATATGGGATCTGGACCGCGAATTCCTGACCGGCAGCCTGGGCGAAGCGATCGGTGAAGGCGCGCCCAAGGCGCTGGCCACGCTGCGCGAGATTCTGGAGACGCTGCGCCAGACCTATTGCGGCAAAATCGGCTGCGAGTACATGAATATCCAGGTGCCGGAGCAGAAGCGCTGGCTGCAACAGCGCATGGAACCGGAGGCCAACAACTGGCCGCTGGACCGCACGACGCGCATGCGCATCATGCGCTCCGTGCTGGCGGGCGAGGAGTTCGAACATTTCCTACACTCGCGCTTCGTCGGGCAGAAGCGATTCGCGCTGGAAGGCGGCGAAACCGCGCTGGCCATTCTGGAAGAAACGCTGGAGCGCGCCGCCGCCGGCAACGTTCATGAACTGGTGGTCGGCATGGCCCACCGGGGGCGCCTCAACATTCTGGCCAACACCGTGGGCAAGGACGTCAAACAGATCTTCAGCGAATTCGAAGGCGATATCGACCCGAGCAGCACACAGGGCTCGGGCGACGTGAAGTATCACCTGGGCGCCACCGGCGTGCGGAAGACCTCCAGCGGCCGCGAGATTGTGGTCTCCGTTTCGCCCAACCCGAGCCACCTGGAAGCGGTGGACCCGGTGGTGGAAGGCATCGTCCGTCCCAAGCAGGATCGTCTGGGCGATACGGCGCGGGAACGCGTCATCCCCGTGCTGATCCACGGCGACGCGGCCTTCGCCGGACAGGGCGTGGTGGCGGAGACGCTGAACCTCTCCCAGCTCGACGGCTATTCGACGGGCGGCACCATACACCTGATCATCAACAACCAGATCGGCTTCACGACGCTGCCCGACGAATCGCGCTCCACGCCCTATTCCACCGATATCGCGCGCGGCGTGCAGGCGCCCATCTTCCACGTCAACGGCGACGACCCCGATGCCGCGATCCGCGTGGTGCAGATCGCCTTCGACTACCGGCAGCAGTTCAAGAAGGACGTGGTGATCGACATGATCTGCTATCGCCGCCACGGCCACAACGAAGGCGACGACCCGAGCTACACGCAGCCCATTCTGTACCGCAAGATCAAGCAGCATCCGTCCGTCGCAGTGCTCTACCAACAGCGCCTGGTGAGGGAGGGCGTGGCCACGGAGGCGGAGTGCGCGGGCATCCGCCAGGAATTGGCGGCGCGCCTCTCGGCGGCCCACGACGCCGCGCAGGAGCGCGGCGAGCGCTACGAACTCCAGGAGCTGAGCGCGGTCCCCGGCGAAGAGATCGGCGGCTACTGCCCGCGCACCGCCGTGAACCGGCAAGTGCTGGAGCGCGTGATCCGCGGCATCACGCACTTCCCGGAGAATTTTCACTTGCATGCCAAGCTGCGCGGCTTCGTGGACAAGCGCCGCGAGGTGATCGCCAAGGGCGGCACCCTGGATTGGGCCTTCGGTGAAGCGCTAGCCTTCGGCACGCTCGCGCTGGAAGGCACGGCGGTGCGGCTCAGCGGGCAGGATTCCGGACGCGGCACGTTCAGCCAACGGCATCTGGCGTTCTACGATTCGGAGACCGGCAAGCGCTACGTGCCCACGCAGCACATCTCGCCCGACCAGGGACGCTTCGAGGTGTTTGACAGCTCGCTGAGCGAGTACGCCGTGCTGGGCTTCGAATTCGGCTACTCGGTGGCGGAGCCGCTGGCGCTGGTGATCTGGGAAGCGCAGTTCGGCGATTTCGCCAACGGCGCGCAGGTCATGATCGACCAGTTCATCTCCTGCTGCGAGCAGAAGTGGGGACAACCGAGCGGGCTGGTGATGCTGCTGCCGCACGGGTATGAAGGGCAGGGACCGGAACACTCGAGCGGGCGCATTGAGCGCTACCTCACGCTGTGCGCGGAGAATAATATGCAGGTGTGCAACTGCACGACGCCCGCGCAATACTTCCACCTGCTGCGGAGGCAGATGTACGGCGGGAGCGACCGCCGTGGCACGCGCAAGCCGCTGATCGTGTTCACGCCGAAGAGCCTGCTGCGCCACCCTCGCGCCGTCTCGACACTACAGGATTTCACCAGCGGCGGGTTCACGGAGATTCTGAGCGACTCCGGAGTCACGGAGAACGCCCGGATTTCGCGCGTGGTCTTCTGCTCCGGCAAGATCTACTACGATCTGCTGGCGGCGCGCGAGGAACGCAAGGCGGAGCACGTCGCTCTGCTGCGGGTGGAGCAACTCTATCCGTTTGCGGCAGACCAGGCGCGCGATCTGCTGGCGCGGTACAGTCCGGCGGCGGAGGTGGTGTGGGCGCAGGAGGAGGCGCGGAATATGGGACCGTGGCGCTTCCTGCGGGAGTGCATCCAGCCGCTGCTGAACGAGACGCGGCGCGAGGTGCGGTATGTGGGGCGGTCGGAGAGCGCAAGTCCGGCGACGGGGAGCGGGAAGCGGCATCAGCAGGAGCAGGCGGAAATCATCAACGACGCGCTGACTGCCGGGGCGATTTCGCAGACGCGGAAGGTGCGCGTGGTGGCGCGAAGGAAGAAGTAAGAGGGTTGGAAGTGAGACATGCGTGTCTCACCATCCCGACAACGATTTGTTGATGATAAACGAGTCAAATTTTGTAAGCGCATAACAAATGAG
>JAPKZC010000018.1:3387-17134 GCA_026394025.1 Candidatus Solibacter sp. | reverse complement strand
AGGCTTCCACAACAAAATGGAGACCATCAGCAGAGTCGCCTATGGCTTCCGCAACTTCGAAAACTACAGACTCAGAGTGAAGGTGTTATGTTCTTAGGAGGTTTGGGATTCGGGGGGGGCCCCCATTTGTGGCGTAGAGCCTCCAGCCCTTCTTGCGTTCCTCAAATTCACCGGATCGCGACTCTTCCGGATGTCCGTCTTCGCATTCCTGCCGGTGCCGCCGATAGAGATTCAGGGCCACGCCTGATTATACGCCGGGTTGTCCGGTATTGCCCGCCGAAACGCGGTGTTGGCTGGAAGTTGTTGAAAATAGGCTGGCGGAGAGGGGGGGATTCGAACCCCCGGTAGAAGTTTCCCCCTACGACGGTTTAGCAAACCGCTGCTTTCGACCACTCAGCCACCTCTCCGTTTTCAACTCACCTGATTTCAGCAAGTTGTGGTCGTTGTCACTTCATTATACTGCAACTTTTGCCTTGCGCTCAACGATTGCCACTACTTTGTCACGGGTACGCAACCGCCGTACCGCCCTGCGCTTGGCGTCGTCATTAGAATGAGCATAGCGCATGGTGCAGTTGATGTTGGCGTGCCCAAGCAGTTCCTTCACCGTCACGATGTCCACGCCGTCCCGCGTCAGCCGTGAGGCGAAGGTATGCCGGAACATGTGCCACGTCACCTTGCCAAGTCCTGCCCGCTTCACCGCCGCGAGAAGCGCTCCCTTCACGTCCTTGAATTTGTCGCCGGTCATCGGGTTGCAAAAAACGTGAGGGCCATGTTTGCTCCCTTCACGCGCCACGATGATCTCGAACGCCGTATCGTTCAGTGGGAGGCTCAGCGGCTTGTCACTTTTCTTCACGATTTTCTTCAAGCGCTGCTGCTTGATGTCCACCTCCGTCCATTGCAGATTAAAAATGTCGCTCGTTCTCAGGCCGGTATTGATCGCAAACAGGATCAAGTCGCGGAGGTAAGGGGGTGAGGCGAGCAGGAGCCGTTGTTCCTCGTCCTCACTGAGAGTTGAGAAGCGGAGGTTGTTCTCCGGTAGGAATTTCACCAGCCGCACCGGGTTGATGCCCTGATGCTGCCCCCACCGCTCCGCAACAAAAAACATGTGCTTGAGCAAAGCCAGCTCCCGGTTTGAGGTCGCCGGGGCCGTGTCCTGTTTCAGCCGCGCCTGCTGGTATTCTTCGATCCGCAGCGGTGTGATGTCCCGCAGCTTGCATGGACCGAAGAACATCTGCAGGTTGCCTAGCATCTGCACATCCCGTTTCCACGAACGCTTGTGGAGTTTCGCGTACTCGATGTACTTCTCACCGAGTTCCGGCAACGTGACGTTGATCGGCTTAACGAAAACCCCGCGCTGTACTTCTGAAATGCGGAGGGCAAGAATCTTTTCCGCCTCCCGCTTGTTCGCCGTTCCGGTGCTTTCCTGAATGCGTTCACCGTTGGCATAGTAGTCTGCGTACCAAATCCGGCCTCGTTGGTAGAGTGCCATAAAGTCTCCTCTACCTCCTGCCAGCCTCATTCATTGTAGGACACTGGCGGAGCGATTCGAATACCTTGTCGGGGTCGAACCTCAAGCATCGGCCCGCTTTGATATAGGGAATGCGTCGAAGGTAAACCCAGTTGTAGAGCGTACCCTTAGCGATGCTGAGGCGGCGGGACAGCTCGTTGATGTCGATCAGCGTGCGAGATGCTCTTGGATTCCGAACAGTGAGCGGAATCTCCTCGCGAGTGAATGCGATGTCTGGCGGCTTTTCGTGGCCGGGACTGGTCTGGGGGAGGTGTTGTCCCATGCCCTTTTGTAAAGCATGTTTTGAATTCCGCCAAATGAGTTGCGTTGGTGGCGCTGAACGCTCTCAGGCTCTATGGAGTAGCTCCAGAATTCGCCCAGGCAGTTAGCAACCCAGCCCCCCTCCCGAGGGAGCTCGATTCCTGACGTACCATGAGAGAGGTCGTTTCACACGCATGGATTCCCTGCGCGATCTACAAGAGAAGTGGGACCGCGCGTCGCGGTGGTATGATCTCGCCACCGTGGCATTGGAGGCCCTGGTATTTCGCCGTCTGCGCTCGCGACTGCTGAAATCAGCCGTCGGGCGTGTCCTTGAGGTGGCCGCAGGTTCTGGGTTGAATCTGGCTCACTACTCTGGAGATCTCGACATCACTGCCATCGATCTCAGCCCCGGCATGCTTATCAGGGCGCGCAGCCGAGGCGCACAGAAGGTAGCTGTGATGGATGCCCAGCACCTCGCATTCAAAGACGGCTCATTTGACACCGTCGTCTCTACTCTTGGCACGTGCACTTTCCCCGATCCGGTAGAGGCGCTACGGGAGATCCGCCGGGTGTGCCGGCCGGGAGGCACTGTCCTGCTGCTAGAACATGGCCGCAGCGATCGCCCGGGCCTCGCCGCCTGGCAAGATCGCCGGGCTCCCACGTGGGCAGTTCATTTAGGTTGCTGGTGGAACCGCGAGCCCCTGGACAACGTGCGCCGGGCCGGATTACAACCTCACGCTGCCACCCGTGAATGCCTTGGCATGGTGCATATTATCCGAGCCAGCGTTTGAAGCGATCTCTTGCACCTTCAAAAGCTGAACCTGAATCCGAGTTGCAGTAGACGCTGATCCAGGGCGGCAGTCCAGTTCAATTGGGGCCAGGCGGCAATATTGCCGGCCGCATCGGTGGTCGCGATGCTGTTCAGCCCGACCACGTTTGTTCGGTTAAATACATTTGTCGATTCCGCGATGAATTCGAGCTTCATGCGTTCGCCCAGCGGAAACAGGCGGGAGTAGCGTATGTTGAATTCCGACGTGCGAGGGGCACGCAGCGTGTTGCGGCCAATGAACAGCGGGCGTTGGAATGAGCTGGAGGTCAAAGGATCGCCATTCAGCACACGATTGCTCCCCATATTGAACACATCGCCGCTCTGAATCGTGGCGATCACCGCGAAGAGATTGCCGTTTACCAGATACCGGAGCGCTCGGTTGCCCGCCTGGAACATCGGGGTGTAAACGAGGTTGCCGTTAAACGCATGGCGGCGATCGGTCAGAGAGTTGCCGCGATCTCGCCGGCGGTTGGTGGGGTCCGACAGGAGGAAGCTGGGGCTGTCGATGTTGTTCTGTTCCGGCGCGTCATCAATGGCATGGGACCAAGTGTAGGTCGCGAACATCTCGAAACCCCGCGAGAAGCGTTTGGTCAGAGTCAGATTGAGGCCGTTGTAGACGGATTGGCCAACCGACTCTGCGGCGAGGATGTTTCCAAAGCCCGGAAATACGCGCCCGGAACCGAAAATTGGCCGGCCGTCGGCCAATTGTTGTCCAGACGGTACCAGGTTGATATTCCGTATCACGGGCAGGCGGTTGCCTCGCGTGAACAGATATGTGGCCGTGAGCGCCAGGTCTCTGGCAATCTCTCGGTTAATCGACACGTTCGCGTTCACGGAATACAGGCTCGCGAAATCCGGGCTGACAGCCGTGATGTCCTGGAGCGTGGATGGGAAGCCCTGCGGCAGACCGGAGAAGACGGTGGGAAAGGCCGGAGCGAACGGAAACTGCGGAGTCGCGCTAATCGCAAAGAAAGTCGGCGTCCCGTTGTTAAGGAGGGCTCGGCGGTAAAGATCGGTCTGGAACGGATCGTAGAAGACGCCGCCACTCGCCCTGACGACCGTTTTGCCAACACCGACTGCGACGCCCAGCCGTGGCGCGATATTGTTCTTGTCGGTCCGAAACCTCCGCGAATACTCGAAGGGCGAGTTCTCGTTCGCATTGGGAGGGCGATACGCGTCGTAGCGCACGCCATATGTCACCGTCGTGTTCGCCCGCGGCTTCCAAGTGTCCTGCACGTAGAGACCGCTGAAGAGTGAATTGTATTCAATTGACGGCTCCCCTACGGTCTGAATGAAACTCGCGTACGTCCGCGTATTCAGGCCATCCCTAGCCACCACAAATGCAGCGATGTTCGGGAACGTGTAAAGGGCGGCGGTGGCCTGCGCCTGCGTATCGCGGATTGTCCGGACGCTGCCACCAAACTTGAAAGCGTGCTTCGCCAAGTTGTAGCTGAAGTTCTCGTTCACCTCTGGGGTTGTTTCCTCGAACCGAAAGCCGACGTCTAAGGAGTTGCCGAAGTTGGCCACACCGGGAATGGAGATTGCCGGGCCGGAGCCAGTAGCTTCAAACCGGTCCTGGGACTGACTTCGGGAGGGCACCTGGAATCTCAGCTCGTTGACCGCGTTTGGCGAGAACACGCTCACAAGCTGTACTGCACCACCATGCGACCGATCGACGAATTTGTATGTGCGGTCCATCAGGAACTGGCCGCCGATGATCGAGCTGTTGTACGGCGAGTCGTTTCGGTGCCCGTTGTACCGCAGTGACAGCCGGTGGTTCGAGGTAAGCTGCCAGTCCACCTTTCCGATGAAGAAGGTCACGTTCTGGTTGAATGGAATGGCATTGGCGAAGCTGGCAGGAAGTCCGAGCTGGCCGAGCGTCACCGGTGCGACAGTGACAGGCACCGGCAGGTCCCGCTTGACGTGCTCGTAGCCTCCAAAGAAGAAGACGCGGTCCTTGACCAAACGTCCGCCTGCATCGGCGAACACCGAATTGACGTTGACGTCCGGTGTCGGCTGGTTTTGTGGAAGCAGCGCAGGACGAGCGCTCATCGGGGTCCGGCGAAACAGGTAGGCCGTCTCGCCATGCAACTCGTTCGTGCCGGAGCGGGTGATCGTGTTGAAGAGCGTTCCCACGGTGTTCCCGAATTCCGGCGCGAATCCGTTGTTCACGGCCTGCACTTCCTGAATCCATGTCTGAGAGATCGGAAGCAGGCGAATACCAGCGCGGTCGCTCTGAACATTATTGCTTCCATCGAGCTGGTAATTGACGCGGCCGTTGAAGCCGTTGGCATTCAGCTTCCGAGGAACACCGAACTCGGTGTTCCCACGACCGCTCACGTTCGGCTGCTGAAGGATAAAGTTGAAGGGATTGCGGGAAACCAGTGGCAGGTTCAGCACAGCGTTTGCAGATATTGTGCTTCCTAGGTCCGTACGCGCCGGATCCACGATCGGTGCTGACGACGAGACAATCACCTCGGTTGTGACGCCTGTGAGCTGCAATTTAACGTCGATGGTCGCTGTGGACCCGGCGCTCAACGCGATCCCACTCTGCTCGTATCGTGCGAACCCCGGCGCCTCGACCGCTAAAGAGTATCGGCCAAGCGGCAGCACGGGCAGCCTATACAAGCCAGAGGATGTGGTTGTGGTGACTTGTTGATAACCTGTACCCGTATTCGCGGCTCTAACTGTAGCGTTCGATATCGGCGCCCCGCTCGGGTCGAGCACGTTTCCAGTCAACTCCGCGTTAATTGAGGTCGTCTGCCCAACGGCGGCCGCGGCGATAAATGTGGGCACAACAATGATCCGAAAAATCGCTAGTGTCACTTCACACCTCCGAGGATTTGTGTTCACTGCCTCCAATCGGTAACCAAACGAACCAAGAACGGCACCTGCGCATTCGCGATCTTCACAGACTGCGGGCAACATCAACTGCATGATCGAGTTGGACATCTGCGGCGTCTTGATGTCCGTTAGCGACAGCGTAGTCGGGGACCACGCCCTTCCCTTCCAGGAGGTCGCCGCTCCAGGTGTACCAAGCTCTGGCGGGAATCCGGACAAAGTAGCCGTGCCCCACCTTGTAGACGCTGCAACAAATGAGCCTGCCGGCAGTACGCGCACCGACTACGGGAGCCAACTTACGCTCTTGTGCGAACGCGGCGATCCGCTCGCCGGCGCCTGTTGTGCTCTCATCCACCAGAAGGACGACTCTGCGGTGGAACGGCTTTGCGCCGAGACCCTCGGTAATGATGCTCACGGAATCATCGCGAAATCCGAACTTGAACGCGAGCCAGATCAGGGCCGCTTTCTGCGATGGAATACGGTTGAAGATTGCCAGGCTCTCTTTGGAGTAGTTCGTTTCAGCACGAGCACGCGTAACGCTGTATCCGACCGGAAGGCGTTCCGGGGTCAGATAACTCATGACCCGTAGGAATGCCAGTCCCCCTCCCGCGTCCTTTCGCATCCGGTCAATTCCTGAATCGCGTGGTCAATCTGCTTGGCGATGTCGATACCGATGGCGCCAGGGAACTTGGTCACCTTCAGCCAGCCGATACCGGTATCGATCTTCGAGATCATTACATCCCCCGCTTCAGAAGGTTGGGTGAATGCGGGTGAACATTCGTTCGGCTGAAGACTCGGAGCGGACCGCGCTTTCGGTCACCCAAGTGGCAACGGATCTCGGTCTTTCCCGCGCGTCCGTGTATCGCCTGCTCAAGCGTGGTGCCCTCCGGCGGTTCAAGGGCGGCGTAGCGGAGACGTCGTTCAGTGATCTCTTGCGGGAGCACCCCGAGGTCATTCCATATTCGAGGCTGCCACGCGACCAAAGGGAATGGCTGGTTCTGAACGGATACTCGGATCCTTCCCTGTCCGTGAAACGCCCCAGCGTCAAAGGAATTCTCGACTGAGGTCAGCCTCGAAGATGGGCGAACTCTGGAAGCAACTCGAACTGCTGCGCGACACCCTCAACGGCCTCACCGCGCTGCTCGATATGGTTCGTATCCAAGTTGCCGAGCGGTGATGCCATTTGAAGGTAGCGGACGCGACTTGGATGAATTCCCATCAGCCGACAACAAGTGGCGTCCGCAGCGACAGGATCGTCCGCAAACACGAGACAGCCAAGGCGCCGCATCGGACCATGCAACGGCCCGTTGCCTTCCATAGCCTCGATCCCATCGGCGATAACGAAGTGAATCGGAACGGACACCGCAAGTTCGACGATCGCGTTATCGATGCCCTGCCAGTGCAATACGTTCTTTGGCCAGCCATAGATCGAGCCGGGCAGGATTCCGAAGGAGTTCTTGAGACTTAACGTGACGCCTGCCCAATGATGCGTCTTGATTTTCGGCATGGAGATCACGACGTCCGCAGACTGCACCGTCGTGGGGAGCCAGAGTTCTTCCAATTGAGTCAACCCGGTTCCGGGTACGACGCGCGTGACTGAATCGAAGTTGAGATCGACGAAGCTGGTGCGTTTTAGGGTCTCAAGCTGCGCTCGCAGACCGCTTTCGTGCAGTAGTAGGTCTGTGTCCCGAATGTGACCGGGGCCTTCAGCGACGATCACAGAGGCTGCACCGAGCCTATAGATCGTGTCGATGACCGCCGCAATCAGCATCGGATTCCTTCCTGGTCGAGGACAGTGGCGTAGGGACCGCAGAAGTTTCCGGAACGGAAGCGCTCGCACCGATGCGACCAGTCGCTGCTTTGGGACCGACGCGAGACGGATTTCTTTGGCCTGCCCGACAGGAGACCGATAGAATCGTCGAGCCGCCCGAGCGGGATGGGCTGGCCATGCTGCTGGAGCGGCAACAACGGGCTGAGCTGCCGGTGCTCTACGGGAGGCGTACAACGACGCCGGATGGAACGGGAGATCTCGTCAAAGTCGGAATTTCCGAGGTTGTCGATCAGGGCCGTGAAGTCGTCGTGCTGTTCTCGGTGGTGAATCCGCAGGCCCACGCGGTGGAGATCCTGCCTCCGCAAATCCAGTTGGCGGGAAAGGTGAAGAAAGGGTTTCCGGTCAAGCGGAGCCGCTGGGGCACGAGCGAGCAGCTCGTAGTAAAGGACTTCCGGCTGGCGCGCCGGCGCATTGGTCCAGGCGAGCGGACGGATGGAGTTGTCGTGTTCGGGCGTCCGAGCTTCAAGCAATCCAATGAAACGCTGTTTCTTCAGATCGCGGAAAGCGGCGCGGTGGATCGGCCTGCGCTCGCTCCTATCGGATTCGGAGTTTCAGCAGTAAGGAAGGAGATCAGTCATGGCGAATGATTCGAGAAGCGAGAATCCTCCAAGGGAGAACTGCCATCCCGATGCCGCCGAACCCGCCAGGCTTCCAGAGGGGAATGCGAGATCTGGTGAGCCGCCAGAATCGAGTGTGCGACTTGCGGAGGCCGCTGAAGAGATCGAGGATGCCGGCCCTAAGAACAGGTTTGAGGATCTTGCTGCGCGGTTCCGAAGGCCAAAGGAATCGGCGCGTGACCACAAGGCGGGGGACCGACTTCGCGGCGCGCTTATTCTGGCGGCCACGGCAATAGGCTGCGTATTCCTGTTCTTCGGGCTGTTCACGACGTCCACTGACTCTTCAAAGAAAGAGCGGAAAACGCAACCGAGCCTAGGAAGACCACAGGCGACGGCCACAGCAGCCGAGACCGCCAACCGGTCGGTCGTCCCGCAGTTGAACGTTACGCAGCAGCCCAACGAAGAAACCGGTGAACTCACCGAGAAGGATCTGCTGGGAACGATGCGTAACCGGGGGACTTCGATTCCAACGGAAAACGTGCCGAAACCGGTAGCAACTGCGAAGCAAACACTACCAAAGAGATCGACGAGTCCGGCGCTGAACAGTATTGACTTCGAGGATCCCGCGCTGGCAGAGGCGTACCGTCGGCAAGGGCTGACGCCGCCACCCCGACGCGCCACAGAGGTGACGGGCTGGAACGCGGCAATCGCCGAGTACCAGGCCAAGCAGAACGCGAAGGCCGCACCGGCAGCGCCCGTTTCGAACCCGAGCGAGGCGCTGAGGAAATCATCGTTCGTTTACGTGCGCACTAGTTTGGGAAATGTGACGGGCGGCGCCGGTGTCGTGCCAGCAATCCAGCAGCGAAAGCAAACCCCGCTGCTTGCGCAAGGGACCAAGTTAGTGGCGCGCCTTCAATATGCCGTGAGCTCCGCGGCGAAGGCGCCGGTTGTCGCTGTGATCGAGTACAACTATGAGCAGAATGGGGATCTCATCATTCCGGCTGGCACCAAGGCTTACGGAACTCTATCGCAGGTCACGCCACAGGGTTGGGTCAACATCAAGTTCGACGCGCTCCAATACCCGAACGGGGATCAGGAGAAGATCGATGGCGCCGCGCTGAGCATGGAGCAGGGCGTCCTGAAGGGCTTCGTGAACGGCAGAAACACCGGCAAGAAATTCCTGACCCGAACCCTTACTGGCATTGGCACAATCGCCGCTCTCGCGGTCGGCGGCCGTGGTCTAGGCGGCCAAATCGACAATTCGATTCTCTTGCGCGAACGTCTTTCGTCGAACGTTGCGATGGCTGGCGAGCAGGAACTAGCGATGCTGGCCTACCAACAGAACATTGTGGTGACTGTGCCCGCGAACACACGTTTCTACTTGGTGCTCAACGAACCGGGCATCAACTCGCCTGCGTCATTCCAAGAAACCACGACACCCGCCGGAAACAGGGCTCTCCTGCGCGGCGAGGAGGTGCGGACAACCGGAATGGGAAGTCCCTCGAACGGATCTCCGCTGGCGGGGATGTCCCAGCAAGAGATGCAGGAGCTGATTTCAATCCGGAACGAGATGCGGGAGATGAACCGGCTCATCAAGATGCAGAATCCCCCAAGTGCCCCTCAGCCAGAACCGGAGAAGTAGTTCGCAGAGAAATAGTTGCATAAATGCGGCGTGGGCCGCTTTCCGTCGGACCCAGAATCGGATATTCTGAGGATGCTCGACCGGAAGGCAAAGCCCATGCCGCGGTTTGTATTCACGAGCCCTTGGAGCTGGCTGGCCTACAGGGTTGGCTCGCTGGTCAGGGTTGGTGTGACCGGGATGGCGGCTGAGTTTCGGCATCTGACCGAAAGAACTCGGATCTCTTCGCAGATTGAGAAGTCCGCTTGGATGTTTCGGAGCGTGACTTCGTGCGTTCTCGTCGGTGCTGACGGTTGGCTGTGCATGAGTCTGCTGCCCCTCGGGAGTGTGCAAGCCGTTATTGCCGCAGTAATTTCGTGGAGCGTGTTGTTCTTCCTGCCGAGACCAACACCTCGGATTCCTCTTTTTGGCGCCCGGCTAATAGTTGCGGGCACGACATCGGGTCTGTTGCAGCGCGTCGTCGAGCTAGTGCTGGACAACGGTGGATCCGGGGCAGCCGACTGGAAATTTCCGCTACTTGCCGTGTGGTTCTTGATTATCATTGCGCAGCTCTTTTGGGCAGTATCCGCGCTCTTTCGACGACACGCAAGTGTCACGGTGCAGGCCGTAAGCGGCCAGGCGAGGGCCAGTTCGGGAACGAGCGGGCTAGATCATTGGTCGAACATCCCCCAAATCAGATTATGTGACGTCGGTGGGGTTACGCGCGCAAAACAAGAGGTGTTAGCCATCGCTGCAAACCGCCTGGGTAGACAACGAACCACTGTGATTCAGAATGGGATTCTCCTCTACGGCCCACAGGGCACCGGAAAGAACCTGCTTGCCGAGGCGACGGCTGGGGAGTTTGGTGTCAACTTCTATCACGTCCGATGCCCGGAACTGGTCGGGCAGAATACCGGCTCCGGGGCCGAGCGAGTCCGTAAAGTTTTCGAAACGGCCTCAACCAAACGGCCGATCGTGCTCTTTCTCGACGAGATCGACTCTATCGGCAGTCGAAAGCAGGAGCAAGGGCACGGCACTGATTCTGGTGGCGGTGGCCGGGAGTATAACTCGCTCGTTACGCAATTAATGCAGTCGATCGATCAGTACCGGCAGATGGACGGCCTTTTGATCGTGGCCGCGACGAACTATCTCGATGGACTCGAGCCGACGTTGATCCGGGATGGACGGTTTGACGCAAGGATCCGGCTTGACCTGCCGAACGAATCGGAGCGAGTAGAGGTTCTGACCGCCCAGTTGCGGAAGTTCCCGTGGAAGAATCATGATCTAACGGCGATTGCGAAACGCACGCCCGGTTGGAGCCCAGCGCGATTGAAAAGCCTGGTGGATCGCGCTGCTTTATGCGCACAAGAGAGAGTTATTGAGGAGCGGCACGTTATTGAGACACTGGAAAGTACCGGTGGCCGTGACCAGGGACCGCTAGAGCCGGTAGGCTGGGACGATGTGGTCTTGCCCGCCGCTGTGGTGGACGATTTGCGTGCGTTGTTGGATCTCATGAAGCCCGGACGCGCGGAGGAATTGTCGTTGCCGGCCCCGACGGGTCTCATTCTTGTTGGGCCGCCTGGAACCGGCAAAACATTGGTAGCGAAGCTGATCGCGTCCCAAGCCAAGCGCAGTTTCTACGCGGTGAGCCCGAGCGATGTCTTGGGCAGCGCCGTGGGCGGGTCTGTCAAGCGGTTGTCGGAGATCTTCCGAAGAGCGAAGGACAACGCGCCTTCCATCGTATTCTTCGACGAGATGGATGGCTTGTTCCCCGAACATCATGGCCAGATGAATCAGCACGATGTCCAGTTGGTAGAGCAAGCGCTGATCGAGATTAGCGCACTGAAGCCCGAACACCAGATCTTCCTCGTCGGCACCACGAACTACCTCGACCGGATTGACCCGCGGATTCTACGGGGTGGCCGTTTCAGCGAAAAGGTCGTAGTGCCTGTTCCAGACGAGGCGGGGTACAGGAAGCTCGTTGTGAGGTACCTCGGCAAGTCCCGCCTCGGACGAGAGTTGACTATCCAGGCCTTGGCTGAACGAGTGACGGGCATGGCACCCGCCGATCTCGAAGCCACGATCCAATCGATGAAGCGCGTCGCGATGCGCCGCATGGATCCGAATGCCAAGGAACTGCCTCCGCTAAATATGGGCGATCTTGACGAGGCGCTCGGCCGAGTCCAACCTCGATTCTAGTCGCGCCTCCAGTAACCCAGTTTCAAGCGTTTGCGACCTCCACGCAACTCGTTTTGCGGTTCCGGGAATCCCGTGTATGTTTTCTTGAGTGCTCGGGTCAGCGCCTGAGCCGAATCCAAATCGAACGTTACGGGAGGTCCTCTCATGTTGAAACTTTCGGGAACGAACCGGCAGCGGGCGGCGACCTTGCTGATGGCCGTCCTATGTCTTGTTGTCTTCTCGCAGGTCGTGGTGCTCGCCCAGAATCTGGGTGCGGCTCCACAGGTGAACGTCGCTGTTCAGGGTCAGACCGGCGCGCAGCCCGAGGGCGCGTTTCTCAACCTGGTCAACTGGATCGGCAACGTGATCGCACCGGTTGGCGCCGGACTGGCTCTTGCCGGTGGCCTCATCTCGTATGTCGCCGGCCGCGGCGTCGGGCGATACGTCGTCACGGCGATCGGGTGTTTGGCGGTTTCGGGCGTCACACGACTGCTCGAATTCTGGATCGCTCAAGGCGGTGGTGGTATTTCATAAAGGCCACCGCGTGCACGCACCGAGGGGCGGGTGCGTTCCGATTCGAGCTAGCCGATTCGAGCGAACCCGCCATTCGGTCTCCGCAAGAGGAACCGATGCCTACTCTGATTTACGACATCATGCGCGTCATGTTTGCACTGACCGGCCCCGCCGCGTTCATCTGCTTAGTGAACGCCGGCATCTCCTTGCGAAAAGAAGGCGGGACTGTGTTTTGGGTAGGTGGCGGGTTCTCACGCTGGATGCTTTGGACGGTGATCTTTCTGGCGCTCGAACCGACGCTGGTGTGGTTCCAATTCTTGGGCTTTCCGGTGTTTTTCCCGCCCGGAGCTGCGATCGGCAACAGTTGGCTCTCCGGAATCACGACGGGCCTCACGACGTTCGTGAACGATTTTGTGGTCACGCGCCTCGCACCCGTCCTGGCGGCATTCTTCGTCACGCGGGCAGTTCTCGATACCGCGAGCGGCACCGGACCCTTGCCGTCTCTGTTGAGCGCCATGTTTCTCTTGGCAATCTCATCGACCCACGCATTGATCGACGCGTGGACACCGGTGGGCAACCGCTTCTCGATAGTGCTCGGACTGGAATCGATGTGGAACTATCTTGCGAGCCGCATCTTTCCGCTCGCGGCGGGCTTGGCAATCTGCGGGGCGATCATCCAGTTCGCTTTCAACCGTCCAGGGTATCTGCGATTGGTCGCTTGCGCTGGCGGCTTTCTGACGGTCAGTGCGCTGTGGCTTCTAATCAACCGGATGATGTAACGGGAGAAGAAAGTGTTTGGCCAAGATCCGAATTGGTTCATGAACGCGGTGATGCCCTACATGCCACTTGTCGTTGTGGCGATTGCTGTACGGCGCGTCTGGAAGCAATCGACAGGGCGTGGTCCAAGAGGAGGCAAATCGTGGATTTCCTGACTGGCCTAACGAACTTCACGAACTGGTCCGGCAACGTCATTATGCCGACGCTTGCTGGAGTTTTTTTCGTGATCGCCATCCTCCGAGCGGCGCGAAGCGCGCCGTTTCAGTACGCGATGTACGCCGGCCTGATGTCGTTGATGGTTTCGGGAATTCTGCGCGGCATCGAGACATTCTCGCGGGTCCGCGCCTGGAATGACCCGGACCAGGTTTGGGTGACACTGCTGGGACTGGTGAATTGGTCGGCGAACGTGTTCTTGCCCGTGTACGGGGTTCTTCAGGTGGTCATGGCACTGCTCCACTACGGCGGCGCCGGATTCAGAATCTATCCCGGCGCTCCGTGGGCGCGGCACATTGTAATCGCCATGGCCAGCTTCAGCGCTTCGGGCTTGCTGCGGATGGCGGAGTTCTTCGTTCGACAGGGAACGGGCGGAATCAGTTAGAGAGAATCTCATGGCACTGGAAGTCACACAGGTACACCGCAACCTTCACCAACGCGTCACGTGGCTGTACTTGGAGATCGAAGACATGTTTTTGGTACTCGGACTTGGCGTGCTGGCGAACTTCATCGGACGCTTTCTCGGCCGCGAGGTCTACGGCATTCCGCTCAGCTTCATTCTGCTGTGGGTGGTGCCGATCCTGGCCATTCCGTGCCTGTGGCTATTCAAGTATGGAAAACC
>JAPKZC010000018.1:0-3328 GCA_026394025.1 Candidatus Solibacter sp. | reverse complement strand
TATTGCGGCCTGGAACGGGACCGCGAACTGACCAAGGAGTACCTCAAGTAATGCCGATCACCATGTCCGAACACAAAAAAGCGTTGCGCAAGCCTCCGCTCTGCGAGTTGTTACCCGTGAGGGATTACCTGGACGGCGTGGCCGTGCAGATGGATGGCAGCTTCGTCGCGGGCTACGAACTCGACGGTCTTAATTCCTACTATCACGACGACGAGAGCCGGAATCGATCCAAGCACGCATTTGAGGCTCTGGTCCGATCGCTTCCGGAGCGGTCCACGCGCATGCAGGTTCGGTTCGAGATCACCGAAGGGATCGGTGACGTCCGAAACCACTATCCCCGCCTCAGCCGAACCGAGAATCCGGTGTTGCAGGATATCGACCGGATCAGGATGCAGCGGTGGGATGAGAACGAAGAGAGGGGCTTCTATCTCAGACATATACTGCACGCCTACTTCATCTGGAATCCCCGCACTCACCATGAGATGGCGGACCGGCTAGAGGGAAAGAAGAGGAATTGGTTCAGCCTGTCCGTCGATAAGTGCATTCAGCGCGAGCATCGGGAGCATGCAGACCTGCTGGCAGAGTTCACGTCGTTGATGGCGGGCGTTGAGCAGACCCTTGCGGCAACGGGCAGGGACCTGCGTCCGGTGCTATCGTCCTCCGCTCAAGAAGCGATTCTGAAAGCACTGTCGATAGACCCGCTGGCCCGTTTTTCCAGCGCCCGCGATTTTGGGGAGGTTCTGGCAAAAGCGCTCTCTGCCCCGGCACCGGGATGGAAACCGGTCGTGTCATCGCCGTCAAGCCGCCGGACCGGATTTGAAACCGGAATCCGTACACCTGTGCTTCAGGTAGCGTACGTGCTTTTCATCGAACTGGCGGACTACGCCGCCCTGCCGATGGATCGTCAGGTTGACGCGATGCGCCAGTTGGAGCAAATCGTTCGTGCCAGTCATCCCGTTCAATCCGCTGAGGTCGACAAGAGCCTGATCTTCCTCCCGTCCGGAGAAGGCATGGGCCTGATATTCTTGGCCGATCCGACTGCCCCAATCCAATGCGCTTTTGATGTTGCGGCTGAACTGAGGAGCCGTCCGGACATCAAGTACCGGATGGGTATGCACAGCGCCCCCGTTTACCTCACCACGGACAACGACGCCCGCAGGAACGTGGCTGGGGGGTGCGTCGCGATGGCCAAACTCATCATGGGGTATGGCGATACGGGGCATATTCTATTGTCGAGCAGCCTGGCTGATATCCTCGTGCAGATAAATTCTTGGGCGCCGCACCTTGCCGATCTTGGCGAACGGTCGATTAGTCAAGGCGTGAGAGTACACCTCTACAGTTTCTACAAAGGTGAACTCGGGAATGCGCGCACACCGGCAGTCTGCGCGGAAGCGCACGGTCAGGGGGGGCTGCAGCCTCGCCCTAATCCGCCGACACCTTCCAGCAACGTAAGCAACTCAGGTCGAGCCAGCGATTTACCACCAGATCGTCTTGAGAGTGGTCGCTTCGAAGAGGGCGCGGAGTCCGTGCTGGCCGAGGCTGCACGCCTGGCAAGGAAGTCCGGATTTCGAGAGGTTACCACTTCCCATCTCTTCGCGGCGATGGTCTCGGGGGCCAATCCTCATTTGAGGAATGCCCTGACCCGGAAGGGCATACCTCCGGAGGCACTGCAATCATTCTTGGCGAAACTCCTGGCCAAAGCCCCGGGGTCGAACCTATCCAGCACCAACTCAGGAACCATCCGATTGAAATTGTCGCGAAACGCTGAATCGGTTCTGCTTCGTGCAACCCAGATTGCCGCCACAGCCAATCGGGATCGTGTCTCCGAACTCGACCTCCTCAGGGGTTTTGTCGGGCAACCGGAAGGGAGTGTTCAAGGGATTCTGCGCGTCTTGCGAGTGAGCGTTTCGGACCTCGATCCGGATCTGCTATCAACGGCCGCTTCTGCCTGTACATCTTCAAGGCCGGGGGTTCGAATCGGTCCACTCGGTGAGGGAAACTGTTCTCCCGAGGCTTGGGCAGCTTTGTTGCGGGTGGCATCCGGTCGGGATTTCCTTACAACGGCCGATCTGCTCACAGGTCCATTAGCGGGGCCACTGGAACGTTTCGGCTTGCAGAGCACGGCGGCCTCGCGGACACAATCGGCGACACTCAGCGCCGCCCAGGGCGAGATAAGGTGCTCGAAAAATGCCGCCGAGATCCTCTCTCGGGCGCTCGCGATTGCCGCACCAAATACTGTGGAGATAACAACCCTTCTGACGGCTTTCATTGAAAGCGGAGGAGGGTCTTCCGGCCGGGCAATTCGCGCTCGCGGAGTCAAGTTGGAGTGGCTGACAAGCGAACTCTTTGTCGATCATGGTCGGCTGGACATGGCTCGATTGGCCCCGTCGGGTCGCCTGGTGCTTGAGCAGGCGTTTGAATTGGCGTGCCGCAGAAACGACAAGGTACTTTCTCGAGATCATCTACTCTACGCGCTCTTGTCGGTGGAAGGCGGATACCTTGCGACATGTCTGTCCCGAGGTCCAGGAAACGCAGGCAATCTCGCGTGTCTCCTTCTGGCCAGCCTGGCGCCGGCAAAACAGGCCAAGCGCCGCATCGGGTTGGGCTTGCCCGACATGGAGAGCGAGGCGATCGAAATTCTTTGTCAGGCAGAGAGGATGGCCCGACGTTCGCAGCAGCCGATCGGCGACGAGCATCTCGTGTGTGCGATGGTGCCGGTCGGCGTTTCCGCATCAATCCGTCAGCTCCTGGAAAACAACGGCGTGATCCTGGGCCGTCTGGTCCCTCCCACCGTTCGGCGAGATGCACAGGGGCGAGTGAGCGTGGCCTTCGGCGTGGCAAGGTGCCCAGCAAGATCCCACCGGCCTTAGACCCACGGGCGGACCTGCCAATGAGACAAGGCCCCGGAAGCGCGGGACGCCCACACTCTTTGCCGGAATCCCGCGACCGCCTTGTTAGGTGCGATGTTGAAGTCAGAGCCGGAGACTGACACGGCAGCTTCCACCCCGCCCCGGTATTCGCTCCGATAGCGATCCACGCTCCGATTCAGGGTCTCGCGAACGGATCCCCCGTGACCTACCACAGCCACACGACCGTCGCAGACAGCCTCGCCGCTTTCTTGCCGTCGAATTCCGCCGACCTTCGACGGAGTGTCGAGCCGGCGCAGTGGACAGTCGCGAAGAAGGTACTCAAGAGAGGCGGCAGACGCCTGTTTGAACTGCATCACTGCCGCGACTTCGATAAGCCGGAAGTCATTCCGCAGGTGGGCATAGGGCCTGACCTCGTTGCCCGCGAGTAATTTGTTGATCGACTCGGTGAACTTCACTGC
>JAPKZC010000437.1:1605-2834 GCA_026394025.1 Candidatus Solibacter sp. | reverse complement strand
CCCTCCCGAGTCAACGGGCACTTCACCACGATGTTCTGGTGAATCCTGGCCAGCTTGCGCCCTTCCACAATCATCGCGTCCGCTTCGAGGGAGATCACTTCCGCGCTGATGTCGCCATCCACGATGTCGCAGATCATGCGCACCTGCTCCTCGATCGGACGCCCTTCCTTCGCGATCAGCGACGGGTTGGTGGTCACCCCATCGACAATCCCCCAACTCGCGCCCTTCTTCAACTCATCCAGGTTTGCGGTGTCCAGAAAAAACTTCAAATCGTGCCCTCCAGGCTGCCACTTCAGTTTACACGCTCGGCGAACCCCGCCGGAGAAGTCGTACCCTTACTTGGGCAACTTCTTGAGCGTTCCCGGCGGCACATAGTACAGCGTGAGGGTGCCGACGCGCTCCACCGGCTGGATGAATTCGAACCATGGCCTGAAGCCAGGGTAGCGATACTCCATTCCGTATTGCACGGTGCGGTGCAAAGTGGGTTGCACGGCAGTCCATCCTTCCGCGGGCCGGGTTGGATCGATGCCGGTGATGCGAGGCAGGCCCGGAAAGGCCTCCAGGTACGGTTCGTCGTAAGCCAGGGGGATGCCGTAGTTCACCGAGGTGGCGCCCAGTTCGCGGAGGCGCGCCGCCAATCGTTTGGTGTCCTGGCCCCAGTCGTAGTCCGAATCGAGTAGCGCTTCCTCGGGATGCTGGATGAGCTCGTTGAAGTACGGGATATAGTCTGGGTGGTGCAGGATGCCCGTGGAGACCAGCCAGAGCACGAGGACCCCGGCCAGCGCGCCGGTCCACTTCCGCACCGCGGCGGACTCGATGAGTTCGGCCAGCGCAATCGCGGCCACAATGGAAAAACCCACGTAAACCGGCAGCACGTGACGAACGCCGATGTTGACGTGGCCGGTCATCGCCGGCAGCAGCACTCCCAACGAAAAGGCGAGCGGCAGCAGATACGCCAGGCGGCGCCGGTTCTTCCAGATTAGAGCTACTCCACCGGCCAGGAGCAGGAGAAATGCCAGCGGCGTCTTTACGCCGATTGCGACAGGGAAGTAATACCACCAGCCCAGCATGCTGTGTTGGCCGAAGAGGAAGGCGCCATGACCCTCTCGATTGTGCTTCAGCGCATCCTTGATTCCATCGAAGAAGGCAGGCGCCGGGACATCGGCGCTCAGATTAGGTGTTCTTCCCCATGTGAAGAAGTAGGCCGCCCACCAGATCAGAATGCAAGT
>JAPKZC010000437.1:0-1600 GCA_026394025.1 Candidatus Solibacter sp. | reverse complement strand
CTGACGAGCCCGGCAAGATGGCCAGGCGCCGGACGCTCCACCGCCAGATAGCAGAGTAGGGCAAGAAATGCCGCCGCGGGGAGGTAGCCCAGCGCGGTGAACTTGGACAGCACTGCCAAAGCCGTGGCGACTCCCAAGAGCAGCCCGTTCTTGTACGTTGGCCGTTCCGCCCACACCAGGAGTGCAAGGAACGCGGCGCCGGTGCAGGCGGCCAGGCCCATGTCCGTGGTCGCCAGGCCCCCGTGCGCCAACAGAGGTGTCAGCAGTGTGTACAGCAGCGTCGCCAGAACCGCGATCAACGGCGTCAGATAGCGCCGCGCCCAGAAGAAGACCACCAGCCCCCCCAGGACGAAGAAGGGCAGATTCCCCAGCCGCATGAGGAACAGCGTGCGCTCCGGATGGTGCTGGTAGGTCATCAGCGCCCACCCTTCCTGGCGGAAGTGGTTGAAGCCCTGCGGACGCGTGCCATTTAGATAGGGCAGCAGCGCGATCATGGCGCGAGTCAGCGGCGGATGCTGCGTCTCCAGCTTGAACGAGTGGTTGACCAGGTAATCCAGGCCGCCCGCAAAGTGGCCGGTCTCGTCGTTGGTGGTGGCGGAGACGTCGTAAGTGGAAATAATGCGGCCGCAGGCCAAGGCCAGCAGCACCACCGCGACTCCCAGAGCGCGGCGCTCCACGAACGGGCGGAACCAAGGCTTCGGCGTCACGGGCGGCAAACCATGCCGGCTATTGTCTTTCTTCCTGGACATTCAGATAGGCCGGGAGGCGAGCGGCCGCGGTGACTCTACGCCAGTATTGTAACCAGGAATCGGCTGGCAATGCCATCGGCCACCCACGCCGCCAGGCAATCGCTACTTCTTCTTCAGGCGGAATGGCTTCATCTTCGGAATGTGCTCATCCACGATGCGCAGTTCCCCCGCGCTTTCGCCGGTGAGCCTCAATTCGAAGTGCATGATCTCGTTGTCGCCCTGGTCCTGGTAATCGAACTCCAGCTTGTCGCCGTCGGCCTTGGCAAAAAAGAACGGCGCTTCCCGGTCCTCCACCGGACCCGCTTCGATCAACTCGCCTTCCTCGCTGAGGGAAATGCTGCCCACGTTCATCGTCCCCGAGATTCTCTGGCCGGTTTGGATCTTCAGCACCAGGAAGACTTTCCCTTCGGTAGCCGCTTCCCAGGTGCCCGCAAACCGGGCCGGCTGGGCCGGCGCACCCAGGCTCAAAAGAAAGACCAGACAGGCGGCAACCGTGACAGGTATGCGCATACGAGGTAATTTAGCACGTTGCCTGCCAGCGCGTTCCCGTTGCACCCAAAGCCCTTGCGCGACCCAACCCGTGCTCCCCGGACGACTGCGTGACACCGCCGCACGCTGCCTCACCTCCCACCTCTGGTAAAATCAAAATTACCGCCCTCGCGAAAACAAAAACCATGAAATTTGGCGTAATTGTTTTTCCCGGAAGCAACTGCGATCACGATGCTTTTTATGCGGTCGCCAACAATCTCGGGCAGCCTGCCGAATTTATCTGGCATGACTCGGCCTCACTCGGCGATGTCGATGCCGTTATCCTCCCAGGCGGCTTTTCCTACGGTGACTACCTCCGCTGC
>JAPKZC010000024.1 GCA_026394025.1 Candidatus Solibacter sp. | reverse complement strand
CGCGTCGGCGCCCAAGCAGTTGGTGGCGGAGATGCGGGAGGCGGCATGGTTGCTGGCGGAAACGCTGACTCCGGTGGCGCCCGCGCCCGCGCTCAAGAGCCGCGTGCTCGCGCGTGTGGCCCAGTTTGAGCAATTGAAACCGCTGGCCGACGTGCGGCGCAACGAGGAGTATTGGGTCAGCGCCGGCATGCCCGGGATCGAGATCAAGCAACTCTTCCAGGAGGACGACACCGGCCGGTCCACTTACCTGCTCAGTATGCAGCCAGGGGTCCGATTGCCCGCGCACTATCACCACGATGCCGAGCAGTGCCTGGTCCTCAAGGGCGACATATGCTGGGGCGATCTGGTCTATGAGGAGGGCGATTTCATCGTGATGGGTAAGGGCACGCAGCACCCGGAGATCCACACCGTCCACGGAAATCTTCTCCTCCTGGTGGCCGGCCGTACGGAGTTCGTCCAGCAGGCGCGCGGCCGCCCTCAAACCTGCGTGATCTCGAGTTTCAGATCGCCCGTAGCCGGCAGACCCGGCCAGGCAACCACCGTTCGAAACAGTCGATTGCCCCACGACGCGCGCAGCCGGCTGTCGGCGATGGCGATCTCTTCCGTGCGGAAGACCGGCGGCGCGGCAGCCTCCACCGCAATCCGCACGCTCGCCTTGCCGAGCATGCCGCCGGAAAGAACCACCGCGCGCGCGCCGTCCGGCCGCACGGCACAGGGCGTCATCAGGCTCATCTCGATTTTCCCCGGCGCGCCGCGCAGCGCGAAGCGGTCGGTCACCCGGATGGCGTTCGCCGCGCGATCGAGCCGCACGCTGCGGAGCCATTTCTCCACGCCCGCTTCCTTCGGGTAGGCCGCCGCCAGATCGGCGCTGAATTCCGCGCTGGCGTCGTCGGCATGAAAAGCAGCGTCGCGCGCCTCGTACTGCCGGCCGGCCGCCTGCATTACGCCGTTGATGGTGGGCAGATTGTGGAACGCCGACTGCATCGTCCAGATCTCGTAGCGTTTGGAACTGAAAGTCTTCGCCGTGTAGCTCTCCACGCCGACGTCGATCAGTACGGGGTTGCCATCGAGGTACACCACGAAGTTGCCAACGTCGTTGTGATTGTGGCTTTCCGCGTTGTGACCGCCCAGCGCGGCGAAGTAGAACCCCTCGGTAGTGCCCGCGCGCCGCCGCGCCGCCGCCACCTGTATGCCGCCGAACCAAGCCTCGCGCACCAGCGGATCGCGGGCCTCCGCGCGGCGGATTTCGGCGCCTTGGAAGAGCGCGGGCAGGGCGCGCCCCAGGCTCTCCAGGCCCGCGCCAAGGTGCTGGTATTGGAACGCGCCAAAGGCCTGCAAATCGGCGTCGCCGGCGGCCTTGCCGTAGCGGTACAGCAAGCTGCCATCGGGGCGGACCTTGGCCGCCGCATCGGCGAAGTTGACGTACCACTCGCCAGCTATGTGCACCTTGTAGATGTAAGCGCCAATCTGGCGGACCAGCGGCAGGTCGAAATAATTGACGCTCCCGTTGCTGGCCGAATACAGCAGATCGAGGCACTCGAACAACGATGCGCCCGCGCGGCTCCAGTAGCCCGGGCCCTCGTCGCAGCCGCCATCCTCGTGGTACGAATCCAGGAAGCGGTCCAGGCTGGTAAGTATCTTGTAGACCGTCTGTGCGCGCCGCGCCGGGTCGGCATCCATCAGCAGCGCGCACGTCAACAGGTTGGAGTGGATCCAGGGATTCCAGTTGTTCACCGGAGACGCGTTGTTCAGCCCCATCCAGCCAAAGTCCTGCCGGTTGCGCACGACGCTCAGCAGGCGGCGCTCGATCTCCGCTTCCAGCCGCTCGCGGATCAGCGGATGCACGGTGTCGAGTTGTTTGCCGAATAGATAGTGGGTCCAGGCCAGCAGCGCGCCGGTTTCGGCGGAGAAGAGCTCGATGATGGGCTCCGCCACATCGGGCAATCCCACGCCGCGCTTCTGCGCGCCCATGTGGGCGGGGACACCCCAGAAGCTTTCTTCGCAGATGGCCCAGATGCCGTCCGCGATATCGTCGAGGAAGCGCCCCTTGCCCTCCATACACTCGGCCAACACTGTGAGGCGCAGATGAGTGCGGCGTCCGAACTGCACGCCCTCCCAGCGCGACCGGTTGCCGTTGCGCGCGTAGTCCAGAAAGAGCGTGGCGGGAAGCGGCGCATAGGGTTTGCCGAGGTATGCTTCACCTTCTTTG
>JAPKZC010001033.1:6230-11164 GCA_026394025.1 Candidatus Solibacter sp. | reverse complement strand
GTTGTGTTGGTGGGTCTCGCGGCGCTTATTACGGTTCCATTTGCATTCGGGCAGACGGACCTTCCCGGATCGAAGGACTATCCCGGGATCAGCCGCATGCCGGGTTACTACATTGCGGACTACAAGGAGACTCAATTCGATTCCTACTCTTTTGTGGTCAGGGAAGGCGGCAAGGAGAAGGAACAGCCGGTCGAAGGGCGCCGGTACGATTTCAGGTACAATCTCATTGAAAATGCGCCGATGCCGAGCGCCCTGCAGATTGTGCGCAACTACCAGAATGCAGCACGTTCCGCGGGCGGGCAAGTACTGCTCGACACAAAAGAGGTCACCACAATTCGTCTCACCAAGGGCGGCAAGGAGTTGTGGTTTGCCGTTCAGACGTCCAACGAACCCAGCGGGATGTTTATCACACTGGTGATCGTCGAAAAGCAAGCCATGCAGCAGGACGTGACAATAGACGCGAAGTCGATGGCCCGAGATCTCGGTGAGACCGGCCGGGTTGCCATCTACGGCATCCTCTTCGACACGGGCAAATCGGAACTCAAGACCGAATCCGGTCCCGCGCTGATCGAAATCGCCAAACTGCTCCAGGAAAGCCCCACGCTGAAGGTCTACGTCGTCGGGCACACCGATATGGTGGCCGATCTCGGCACGAATGTGAAACTATCGCAAGCCAGGGCCCAATCGGTGGTGAACGCGCTGATTAGCCAGCACGGAATTGCCGGGGCACGGCTGATCCCTTATGGCGACGGCCCCTATGCACCCGTGGCGTCCAACAAAACCGAGGAAGGCCGCGCCAAGAACCGGCGGGTCGAACTGGTGGAAATCGCGACCAGGTGACGCTCCGTGGCGAAGGCCCCGCGGCTGCATTTCGAGGTGTGTCGAATGCCACGCGGGGACCCGTCAAACCGGCGATGCCAGCGGTCAAGCGCCGGCATCGGGAACGAGGGAACGCGTTTGCCACATGCCACCCGCCGGCGGACTACCAGCGCGGCAAGATGCGTTCCCAGTTCGGGTCCACGTGCTTGCGCATCTCCGCCGTGTCGTCGCGTTTGCGGAAGGGGATCTTGGCGTAGCGCTCCCGGCCGCGGGCCAGTTGATCGTAATCGAGATCGACGCCCAACCCAGGGCGATCTGGAATCGGCACGCAACCGTTGGCGAACTTGACGCGGCCGCCGACGATCACTTCGTCCTTTTCGGTCTGCCAGGGATAATGCGTGTCGCAAGCGTAGGTCAGATTGGGGCAAGCCGCCGCCACGTGGGTCATGGCCATCATGCTGACTCCCAGGTGACTGTTGGAGTGCATCGAGAGACCCATCCCCAAGACCGACGTCAGATGCGCGAGTTGCTGCACATTGCGCATGCCGCCCCAATAATGCGGGTCGCAGAGCACAATCTGCACCGCGTCCAGTTGCCTGGCGACGGGAATGTCCGCGAAACAGGTGGTCGCCACGTTGCTTGCTTGCAGGGTGTGGTTGTTCTCGGCCAGCAGGCGCCGCCGCACTTCGCCCATGCCCTGCAGCGTGGCGCAGCCGTCTTCCAGGTAGCCGCCGCCGGCAAGTTCGTGCTTCAGCGCGCGGCCCACTTCGACGGTAGTATCCACGCTCCACGCACAATTGGGGTCGATGCGCAGCGGATACTTTGGCCCGAATTCGCGGCGCAGTGCGCGGATACTTTCGATCTCGATTGCGGGATCCAGCACGCCGCCCTTCAGCTTGATCTCCTCGAAGCCGTAGGTTTCGATCATCTGCCGGCACTGCCGGACCATCGACTGGGGCGTCAGACACTCGCCGTACTCGTCAGCTCTCGAGAGAGCACCTCGCCGTACTCGTCCTCGCGGACGTCGCCGCCCACACCGCCACCGCCACCGTGCTTGTAGAAAAGGTACGCCGAGAAGGAGACTTCGTCGCGCACGCGCCCGCCGATGACGTCGCACACCGGCTTCCCGGTGGCCTTGCCGATCAGGTCCAGGCAGGCGATCTCAATGGCGGCGAAGGTGCGCGCGTGCCGGTCCAACGGATTCTCGCCCGGCACCAGGTAGGTCTGCGAGCGGCCTCCCGGCGCGGTGGCCATGGCGTGTTCGGCTTCGCGGCTCAAATCGCGCCACAGGCCGGCGAGTTGGAACGGGTCCATGCCGGTGACGCGGGCGCGCACCGCCTCCAGGCCCGCCAGCGGCCCATCGCCGCCATAGGTCTCGCTGAACCCGGTGAGGCCGGAATCCGTCTTCAACTCCACGATGGTGCGGAGCGCGAACGGCGCGTGCAGGCCGTACGAACTACGCAGCGGTGGATCGGCGATCGCGATCGGGTGCAATACCAGTTCCGTGATCTTCATGGCACGTGAATTGAATGGAAATGGAAAGGACTGATCCCGGAGGGAGGTTCGCGCCGCCTACTTGCGCGAACCGCGGCGCGGGTTCCGGATCTGCGATTGACGCGCCTTGATTTTCTTTCGCTTGGGCTTGCTGATCTTGAAGGTGCCGCTGCCCACGTACTCCGCTTGATACAGTTTATCGTCCGCCAAAAGATTTTCTCCTGAAATGCACGAATAATTGATCCCTCATTGTACCGCGCATTATTCTGGAAGATGAGGATGGGGGATTCGCCGCCACAATTCGGGGATGATCCGGCTCTGCCGCTGACGGCGGAGATCGCGCCCAGCCGCGTCCCGCATACTTTTCGCGCCCTGCGCCACCGCAACTTCCGCCTGTTTATCGGTGGCCAGATCATCTCGCTGGTTGGCACCTGGATGCAGAACGTGGCGCTGAGCTGGCTGGTGTATCGCCTGACCCACTCGGAACTTCTGTTGGGGACGGCCTGGTTCTGCTCGCAGATCGCGGTGTTCGCGCTGGGGCCGCTGGGCGGCATCGCGGCCGACCGCTTCTCCCGCCAGAAGGTGGTCATCGTCACGCAGACGCTGTCCATGGTGCAGGCCTTTGTGCTGGCGGCGCTCACTCTGAGTGGACGCGTGCAGGTGTGGCAGGTGCTGGTGCTGGCCGGTTTGCTGGGCGTGATCAACGCCTTCGACATGCCGGGGCGCCAGGCGCTGGTGATCCAGATGACCAGCAAGGAAGATCTGATCAACGCCATCTCGCTCAACTCGGCGGTGTTCAACGCGGCGCGCGTGGTGGGGCCGGCCATCGCCGGGGTGCTGCTGGCGGTGGTCGGCGAAGGCACCTGCTTCCTGGTCAACGGCTTCAGCTTTCTCGCCGTGATTCTATGCCTGACGGCGATGCGGCTGCCGCCCGCGACGGCCAGGGCCCACGCGCCGATGTGGCAGCACCTGGTGGATGGCTTCCGCTACGCCGGTAACCACTCGGCGGTGCGGCGCGTGCTCGCCTTGATGGGGTGCGCGACGCTCTCCGGCATGCCGGGTTTGGTCCTGATGCCGTTTTTCGCCGACGATATTTTTCACCGCGGCTCGCGCGGTGGGCATTGGCGCGGTGATCGGCACGCTGACCCTGGCGCGCCGCACACGGCTGTCCGGATTGGGCAACGTGATGGTATTCAGCGGGCTCACCACCGGCGCCTGCTACCTTGCCTTTGCCTTTTCCCCTTCGTTCTATTTTTCGCTGGCCATCATGCCGCTCATCGGCTACAGCGTGATGCGGCAGATGGCCTCGGCGAACACCACCATACAGACCCTGATCCCCGACGAGTACCGCGGGCGCATCATGGCGCTGTACTCCATGACGGTGGTCGGCCTGGGACCGTTCGGCAGCCTGGCGGCCGGGGCTCTGGCCGGACATTTTGGCGCGCGCGCCACCATGGCGGCCGGCGGCGCGCTCGCGCTGGCATCATCACTCGTTTTCGCCTGGCATTTGAGGAGAGATCCGATTGCAGCTTAGAACTTCGTTGTACGCGATAGTGCTGGCGGCGGCCCTTGGGGCGGCCCCGGCGCCCGCCCAGCCGGGCGATTCCGCCAAACTCTGCGCGCAGATCCCGCCGCTGGCCGAACAACTCACCAAAGTCTCTGGGATGCCGTTGCGGCACGCCGTGCCCTGCGACTTCATCACCAAGGAGAAGATCAAGGAGTTCCTCAACAAGCGCGTCAAGGAGGTCGCCAAGCCCGAGGATCTGCGCGCCGAAGAGCTGACGCTCAAGAAGTTCGGTCTGGTGCCGCCGGATTTCAACCTGGCGAAAAGCACCATCGAGCTGCTCACCGAGCAGGCCGCCGCTTTCTACGACTACGACAAGAAGAAGCTGTTCATCACCGACACCACCGCAGCGGAGACGCAGGAACCCGTGCTGGCACACGAGGTGGCGCATGCCATCGCCGACCAGAGCTACAACCTTGCCAAGTTCATCAAGGCGGGCCGCAAGAGCGATGACGGCGCCACCGCGCGCCTGGCCGTCATGGAAGGCCAGGCCACCTGGCTGATGTCCGAATTGCTGGCGCGCAAGATGGGGCAATCGCTCAAGGATTCGCCGGGGCTTCTGGCCATGATGAGCGGCGCCACCGAAGCTGGGGCGGGGCAGTACCCGGTTTTCGACAAGTCGCCACTCTACCTGCGGCTTGCCCTCGTCTTCCCCTATACCAAGGGCATGCTCTTTCAGAATGCGGTCTTCGACCGCGACGGCCAGAAGGGATTTACCGGGGTCTTCCTCAAGCCGCCCGTCTCCACCCAGCAGATTCTCCACCCGGAGAAGTATTTCAGCGGCGTCAAACCCACCGAGCCGGCCCTGCCGCAGCCCCACCTTGCCAAAGGCTACAAGAGCCTGGTGGGCGGATCGCTCGGCGAACTGGAGCACGCGATCATGCTGGAACAGTATTCCGGCAAGGCGGGCGCCGCCGAAATCGCACCGCACTGGCGCGGCTGTGCATTCGAACTGCTGGAGAACAAGAAAGCCGGCCGCGTAGTGCTGCTCTACGCGGCGGAGTGGGACAGCGAAGACGCCGCCCGGCAGTATTTCGCCGCCTATCGCGCGCAGCTT
>JAPKZC010001033.1:0-6222 GCA_026394025.1 Candidatus Solibacter sp. | reverse complement strand
AACCGGTGACGACGGCCGCTTCGAGTTGCGCCGGAAAGGCGCCACGGTCACCAGTATGGAAGGTTTGCCCCCTGCGATAGACTGAGACTATGCGTTTCTTTCGGGTGATCTCGGTGCTGACCCTGCTGGCGTTGGCGGTGGCGTCTGCGCGGGCCGCCGTTCTGCCGCGTCCCTCACCGGACTTCGCCATCAATCTCGGCCAGGGTAAACAAGCCCGCATCAGCCAGTACAAAGGCAAGACCGTGGTGATCGCGTTCATCCTGACGTATTGCTCCCACTGTCAGAAGGCGATCGGCGTGCTTTCCAGGATGCAGCAAGAGTACGGCGCGCGCGGCTTGCAAGTGCTGGCCTCCGCGACCGAGGATATGGCCGCCGCCGCCCTGCCCGGCTTCCTGCGCCAGTTCGAGCCGCCCTTCCCGGTGGGAGTCAACACCACCGACGAATTCGTCACCTACATGCAGCATCCCACGATGCTCCAGTTGTACATGCCGGGGCTGGTTTTCATCGATAGGGATGGTTTCATTCAGGCGCAATGCGAAGGGCGCGACGCGTTTCTGGAGGCAACCAGCATGGAGAAGAACATCCGCGCCAAAGTGGAAGAGATGCTGAAGACGCCGGATGCGGCACCGAAGAAGACCGGAGCGAGAAAAGGCTACACGAAGAGATCTAACTGAGGCGGGTTAGCTCGGCGATCTAACGTGGAGCGAGTCGCGCGTTAGGGGCAGGGCTCGTGCGAATAATTTTCGTTCGGGACATGAATCGACGAGAAAGGGATGCCTATGCCAAACACGAAGATCAAGCTGGTGCCTGAGTTTCAATCCGAAGATGCGGAGCGCGAGTTCTGGGCAACCCACGATTCGACGGAGTTCATCGATTGGCGGACGGGCGGGCGTCGCACGTTTCCCAACCTGAAGCCAACGCTGCGGACCATTTCTTTGCGGCTGCCGGTCTACATGATCGAGGATCTCAAGGTCCTGGCCAACAAGCGGGACGTACCTTATCAGTCTCTGTTGAAGGTCTTCCTTGCCGAACGATTGGAAAAGGAGCGCCGCAGGGCGTAGCCGGTCCAGCGGCTAAATGCTCCGACAGGTTCGGTGATGTCGCCGGCAATTTCGATGGAGTGACTGGCACATCCCAGCCAGAAGGACACTGTTTCCAGACTCGTGGGTACCACCTCAATCGCGATCTCCCGCATATACGGTTTGTACCATAGTCCAACTTGACGACAAGTCGCCGTGGAAAAGGGTCAGCTTCAATAGCGCAGCAGATAACTCAGCTTGATGAAAACCTGCCGGCCCGTGGCGGTGTCCGGAAATGCGGTCCGCTGCAAGGCGGGAGACTGCAAGGGGTCGAAGGCCAGATTCTCGCGGACGTTGGAATAGCCGATGTATAGCGCTGTGCCGGGGTGGAGGAGATAGGTCAGCAGCACATCCGCCCCGAGGCGTTTGCTGCGGTCGAGCGGAACCAGCCTGCAATTCGGTAGCACGCCGTTGTAGTCGAAGATGGCGCGCAGGGAGAGTTCGCGGCTGAACTGATAGTTCACCTTGGAGCGCAGGATGTGGTTGTTGAAGATGGCGCCGGTGGCCAGCGCCGCATCCGGCAGCCATTCCCGCGTGGCGCCGAGGCGGCTGTGAATGTAGGATTCGGTGAAGCTCAGGCGCGGCTGCGGGCGAATCGTCAGCCCTAAAGACGCGTTCCGCGACTGCGCCAGGAACGGGCGCAGCCCGCTGCCCGGATAATAGTTGATGCCTTTGCCCCAATTGTAATCGGCGCTGAGGGCCAGCCAGCGGTACCACTCCGTGCTCAAGGACAAGTCGGTGTTGTTCTTTCGGAACCCCGTCTTTTGAAACAGCTCGAACGATTCGGTGTGCAAGATCCGCAGGGTGGTGGCCCGGCGCATCTCCACCGCGAAACTGGGACGCACCAGCCAGTCCTGCACCTGGCCCTCCCGGTTCCAGTTCACCAACTCCGTCACGCCGGGGCCGAAGCTCACCAGGAAGCTCTTCTTGGGCCGCCAGCGGTAGAGTGCGGTGTGCGTCCATTCGCGGATATCCACTCGCGGGATATAGCCCAGGGCGGCACGGAAGCCCGGACTGCGGTCCGTGTAGGTGGATACGAACTGGAAGTGCAGGCCGTTCGTCCGGAGAGAGGCGTAATAGCCGGGTCCGGCGAGCCGCGCTCCGCCGCGCGACCGCGTTTCGCTGGTGCTGCCCTGTCCGAGGAATGTCCAGTTCCGGCCCAGTTCGATGCGCGTGTCGAGCGACGCCACCTGGTTGAAGTTCGATCCGAAGTTGTAGCTGGTCACCAGCGCACCGACGTGGGATTGGCGTCCGAATTCCCGTTCCACGCGGAACACCCCGTCCACCGCGTGGTTGCCCAGCCTGGAGTCTTCGGCGGCAACCCGTTTGCCAGGCGCGCGGTCGTCCGCGGCCAGGACGCCGAGGCTCCAACGCCCCACCGTTCCGGTGAGGCGCGCGCCGAATTGAGGGTCGACGATTCGGCGCGAAAAGAACAACTGCTCCGGCGTGTTGAACAGCGAAGCCTTCTCCATGAAGAACGGCCGCTTCTCGGGAAAGAACACCTCGTAGCGCTGGTTGACGGTGACCTGCGGCTCATCGGATTCCACCTGGCTGAAATCGGGATTCAAGGCCAGATCCAAGGTGAAGGCGTCTTTCAGGACCATGCGGGCGTCGAGTCCGCCGCGGGCCTCCGTCCCGGTCTTGAATCCGGTGGCGCGGTCCAGATAGCGGCTATTGGAAAACAGCCCGTAGGGAATGAACTGCAGGTTACGTCCCGGCGAGATATCACCGGCAATTTCCATGTCGGCAAACTGTCCGACAAACTGCGGAAAGCGGCTGCGCGAGACAAAGGGCCACATCGAAAACTCGTTATTGCGGTAAATGAAACGCCCCAACATGACGCCCCAGACCTGCTTGGGCGCGTTGGGAAACCGCATGCTGCGGAACGGTATGGTCTGTAGAACCACGTACCCGTCCGCGGTGAACTGGGCCTCGGTGTACCAGAGGGTCTCAAAGCTGCGGTCGTCGCCTTGTCCGTCGGTAGTGATTCCGTCGAATTGAATCGCGTAGGGGTTGACGTCGAACCAATAGGCGTGTTTGTGGTCGTGGAAGGTATCGATATTGATGGTGACGCGGTCGTCGGATTCGATGTCTTTCCGTTTGGCGATACGGGCGCGTACTTTGGCCGGGTCGTCCTTACAGATCCAACCCACGTAGAGGTTGCGGGTGTCGAAGGAGAGGTAGGCGGTGGTCGGCTGGCTCACCGGCGCGCCGTTGGTGGGATCCATCTGGCGGAAATCCGAGATGGCGAGCTCTCTCTCCCGGGGGACGCCGTTGACGAAGTCCGCCAGTTTGGGCGCGCGCGCGACCCGATGAGTCGCATGAGTCGGGTGGAGAAGCGCCTCCAAAGTAATTCATTGTTTCAGATTTTAATATCTGTTGTGCGCGGCGTTCCAGAAACTGCAAATTCGAATACATCTATAATCGAGGAGGCTGCGAAGCCGGAACGGAGAACTCGGGGCAAGTGCCCTTTGCCAGAATGCGCGAATCCGCGGGCAGTTTGCCGGCCGGAACGCGGCGCCTGCCATCCTCGCCAAGCGAGACGGAACACCACGGGGCCAGCGGCCGCTTGCTGGGCTCGGTGGCCACGGCAATGGAGGGAATCACTGCCTGGAGGCTGATCTGGACCGGAATCCTGGGGGCGATCCTCATCTCGGAAGTCGTGGTGGTGGCGATGAGCGAGCTGTTGACCGGACGTGTTCCGGCAGACAACCTGATCATCGGCGCGGTCACGTCCTTCATTGCCTCACTAGTGGTGCTGCGGTTGCTATCGTACCTCGTCATGCAACTACGGATCAGCCGGGAAGAGCTACTCCGGAGCCAGGGACAGATAGCGGCGGAAGCGAAATACCGCGAGGTGTACGAGAGCATGATGGACGGCTTCGTGGCGGTGGACATGGACGGGCGTTTGGTCCTGTTCAACGAGGTCTACCGGAAGCTTCTCGGCTTTGAGGCGGATGAACTGAGGGCACTGACGTATCGCGACCTGACGCCGGAACCATGGCACGGTTTCGAGGCGGGGATTGTGGAGCGCCAGGTGCTGCAGCGGGGATACTCGGAAATCTACGAGAAGGAATACCGGAGGAAAGACGGGACGGTGTTTCCGGTGGAACTGCGGACCACCTTGATGCGGGACAGCGCCGGAAAAGCAGTTGGTATGTGGGCGATCGTCCGCGACGTGACCGAGCGCAAGCGGGCGGAGGAGAATCTGCGGAAGAGCGAAGCGCGGTTCGAGCAGTTAGCCGAGCAGAGCCGCAGCATCGCTTGGGAAGTGGACGCCCAGGGTCTCTACACTTACGTCAGCCATGTGTCCGAGGCTGTCTGGGGCTACCGCCCGGACGAATTGGTGGGCCGGATGCACTTCTACGACCTGCATCCCGAACCTGGGCGCGAGGCATTCCAGGAAGCCGCCTTCGCGGTCTTCGAGCGAAAGGGACGGTTCCACAATCTGGAAAAGCAAATACGACGCAGCGATGGCGAAATCGTGTGGGCTTCCACCAACGGCACTCCCCTGCTGAACGCCGACGGAACCCTGCGAGGCTATCGCGGCAGCGATACCGACATCACCGCTCACAAGCAGGCCGAAGAGGAAAAGGCCAATCTGGAAGCTCAGCTCGCCCAATCCCAGAAAATGGAGTCCATCGGACGGCTGGCGGGCGGAGTGGCCCATGACTTCAACAACCTGCTGACGGTAATCAACGGGTACAGCCAGTTGGAACTCGCCAAGTTGAGTGCGGAAGATCCGCTCCGGACCAGTATCAGGGAGATCCACACTGCCGGAGAGCGCGCTGCGGCGTTGACTCAGCAATTGTTGGCCTTCAGCCGCAAGCAGGTCCTGCAACCGCGCGTGCTCGATTTCAACCGTGTGGTGCGGGAAATGCGGCCGATGCTGGCGCGCCTGATGGGTGAAGACGTGGAGTTGCAGGTCCGGCTGCACCCGGAACCTGCCACCATCTACGCCGATCCGCATCAGTTGAACCAGGTAATTATGAATCTGGCGGTGAACTCGCGGGATGCCATGCCGGGTTGCGGCAAGTTGTCGATCGAGACGGCCGTGGTGGAATGCGGCCAGAGTCAAACCCAATCGCATCCGAAGGCGCGCGTGGGCCGCTACGTCATGCTGGGGGTGAGCGACAGCGGCGTGGGCATGGACGAAGAGACGCGCCAGCACATCTTCGAACCGTTCTTCACGACCAAGGGCGTCGGCAAAGGGACGGGACTTGGGTTGTCGATGATCGATGGCATCGTGGTGCAGAGCGGCGGTTTCGTCGAAGTGGACAGTGAGCCGGGGCGCGGAACGACTTTCCGGATCTATCTGCCCAGCGTGGCGGACGCGCCCGCAGTTGGTGAGCCGGACGCCGATCCCGTTTTCGCGATTGGCGAAAAGGAGATTGTGTTGGTGGTGGAGGACCAGGAGCAGGTCCGGAAATATGCCGCGGCCGCGCTTGGCGCCTTCGGCTACCAGGTGATCCAGGCGGATGGCGCTGACGAGGCGTTGCGGCTCTGCGAGCGGGAGCGAGAACGCATCGACCTGGTTTTGACCGACGTGGTGATGCCGCTCTTGAGCGGCAGGGAACTGGCCAACCGGTTGGCAAAACGCTGGCCCGGAATCAAAGTGCTGTTCATGTCGGGCTACACCGACGACGCCGTCATGCGCCACCGGGTGTTGGACGAGGGCGTCCATTTCATCCAGAAGCCGTTCAGCCCGGCGGAACTGGCGGGGAAGGTCCGTGCCGTGCTGGGGCCGCCGCCACCGCGGAATCGGCCGGCAGGGCCGTGATTGGGGCGGCGGTCAATCTTCGCTGAGCTTTGCCACCAGAGCGTCCAGCGAACTCGCGTCAGGGACGCTGCCCTGGGCAATGCGCGCATTGCCGCCGCCGCGTCCGCCGGCCCCGGATAGCGCCGCCTTCAGCAGTTGGCCGGCGTCCACTCCGGAATCCACCGATGCAGCCAGCAGCACAGAGGGGGGATCCCGCAGGGTCGCCACGAAAACGCTGTTCGGCTGCGCGGTGAAGTTCTGCGCCACCGCGCGCAGGTCTTCCAGGTTGCTCCAAAAGCCCTGCGCCAGCCCGGCCGCGTAAGCGGCGCCCAGCGCGGTGGTCTCGGCAACCTGGGGGCGCACGACCGGTACCCCGAGGATGTC
>JAPKZC010000554.1 GCA_026394025.1 Candidatus Solibacter sp. | reverse complement strand
TGGCGGCGCCGCCCGATGAACGCGGCCTTGCTCTCGACTCCGCCTGCGCCGGCGACCCCGAACTGCGGCGTGAGGTGGAGCAGTACCTGCGGTACGAGAGTTCAGCCACCGCGCGGCTGCCGCCATTGCCGGAAGAACCTGCGCCGGAGGGGCCCGCGCCGGAGCGCGTGGGACCGTGGCACATCGTGCGCGAGATTGGCCGGGGCGGCATGGGCGTAGTCTACCAGGCGGAGCGCGACGACGGCGAGTACCGCCAGTGCGCCGCTTTGAAACTGGTGCGGGACAGCCGCCAGGGCGCCGCCTTCAGAGACCTGTTTCGCCGCGAGCGCCAAATCCTGGCGCAACTCGAGCATCCTAACATTGCGCGGCTCCTCGACGGAGGCACCACACCCGAAGGCCAGCCCTACTATGTGATGGAATATGTGGAAGACGCCCCGCTCCTGGAATACTGCGGCCGCAACAATCTACCGGTGGGGGCGCGCCTGCGCCTGTTTCTGAAGATCTGCGATGCGGTCAGCTACGCCCACCGGCGGCTCATCATCCACGGCGATCTCAAGCCCGGCAATATGCTGGTGGCGAAAGCGGCGGATCGCGGCGCGGAGGAACCGAAGCTGCTCGATTTCGGGCTGGCCAAAGTGCTGCAGGCGGAAGCGGAAGGGAACCTGACGGCAACCGGAATGCCCCTGTTGACGCCCATTTACGCCAGCCCGGAACAGGTGCGCGGCGAGCGGCTCACCACCGCGACGGACATCTATTCGCTGGGCGTGGTTCTCTACGAACTGCTGACCGGCGGCACCCCTTATGCCCTCGAAGGGCCGAGCCTGTTCGGAGTGTGGAACGCCATCTGCGAGCAGAATCCGCCGCCTCCCAGTACGGCCGCGGGAAAGGGGCGCCGGTACCGCGCCGCCGCCGACCTGGACGCGATTGTGCTGAAGATGCTGCGCAAGGAACCCGATGAGCGCTACGCGAGCGTGGAGGCGTTGGTCGCCGACCTGGAACGTTACCTGGCGGGTATGCCCGTCCTGGCCCGCGGGGGAAATGCGTTGTACCGCCTTCGGCGCCTGGTGGTGCGGCGCAAGTGGCCGGTCGCGGCGGGAGTAGCGGCGTTGATGGCGGCCGCCGCCGCCTTCTCCGCGATTTGGTGGGAACAGCAGCGGGCGCAGTTCCGGTTCCAGCAGTTGCGTCAGTTTGCCCGCTCCGTAGTCTTTGAGATCTACGACTCCATCGAAGAACTCCCCGGTGCGACGCCCGCGCGAAAACTGCTGGTCGCGCGCTCGCTCGAGTACCTGCGCAGCCTGGATGCGGCGAGCCGGGGCGACCTCACCTTGAGATGGGACCTGGCCGAGGCCTACAAACGGGTCGGCGACGCCCAGGGGAATAGCTCCCGGCCGAACCTCGGCGACAGTGCGGGCGCTCTCGCAGCCTTCACCCGGGCACGCCGCTTGCTGCGCGAGATCCTCGCCGCCCAACCGGATGACCTGCGGGCGCTCTCGACGCTGGTTGAAGTGGACCGCACCGCCGCCGACACTCTCAGTGATCGCGGTGCGACGGCCGAATCGCTGCTCATCCGCCGCGAGGCGAGCGAGATCCTCAACCGGCTGGCGGCGCTCAGACCCACCCTGGCGGCCCGCAGAGCCCAGGCGCTTGGGCAATGGAACCTGGCACTGGGCCTCACCCAGGTCCGCGACTGGCCGGGCGCGGCGGCGGCGTGGCAGCAGGCGCTCGCGCTGTACGAGGATCTTACGCATGCCATCCCGGAGGACGCGTCGATGCGCCGGAACCTGGCCCTCTCGCATAAGAGACTGGCGGCCGTCTATCTGCAACAGGGCGACACGCCACACGCTATCGAGCAACTCCATGCCGCCGAGCAGATCGATCGGGCGCGCCTCGCACGGGAACCGGCCAGCATCGAAGCGATGATGGACCTTTCGTACGACCTGAGCGATCTGGGCCTCGCGCTGTTCACCCTGAACCGCTATCCCGAGGCAGTCCGCCGTTACGAGGAGGCTCTCGAACTCCGCCGCTCGGTGGCCGCGCAGGATCCGCAGGACTACCGCGCGCGTACTGGCGTCGGACGCAGCCTGGACCGGCTGGCGCTGGCGTACCAGCGAGCCGGGAACCTGGACCGGGCGATCGAGAATGCGCGCGAAGCCACCGAAACGCTCGCCGGCGTCACCGCTCACGACCCCGCAAATCAGCAGGCCCGCAAGGATTCCGCGCTGGCCTTCGCGCGGCTCGGCTGGCTCCACCGCGCGCGCGCAAAAGCGGCCGACTGGCGCCCCGCGCTGGCCGCCTACCAGCGTGCTACCACACTGCTGGAGGGGCTCGGCGGTGGAACCAGCCTGAGCGAAGAGGACCGCAGGCGCATCGCCACTCTGCCGGCGGAACTGGAAGAGTGCCGGCGCCACCTGGAGCAGCAGCCCTGAGGGAGGCTGCGCTTCCTACCGCGGTCGGCTGAGTCGAATCCCGGCCAGAGCGAGGCCGCAAACCTCACTGCCGGATGTCGTCTTTACCGCGCCGCCGGACCGGCCAGGACCCGCGGTGAGTACGAAATGGCCGACCTGGCAGGGTCGGCAAATTGTAGTGTCAGGCTGAGGCTCTGCCCTGGCGCCAGATCGCCGTTCGCGGTAGCGAACGAGCTGCCGACCGGCTCGCTGCACCAGGTCGCGCCGTAC
>JAPKZC010000150.1 GCA_026394025.1 Candidatus Solibacter sp. | reverse complement strand
ATGGCATGCTCGAAACGCCCCAGATCGGCGTCACTCAACCGGTATAGTGGGCCGCGGCTGTAGTCGCACGCGATCAGATCGTAATCCGCGATGGAAACCACCAGCGGACTTCCCGGCGAAACGTCTCCGACCAGCAAGCCGCCAATCTCGGAACCCCGGGAAGTCAGCGAGCGGAAACTCTCCACCGCTTCTCGCTCCAGCCGGTCGATCAGGCTGAAGGGAATCCGTACCGACACCGGTTTTTGCGGGACTTCCCAAAGATAGAAGGGGGAAGATGCCGTCTGCACATCAAAACGTTCCGCGCGTGCCGTCGACTCAGTCATCGAAATCCTCCGCCGGCCCGGGCAAAATAAAATCGGACCAGCTCACGATGATTTTACTCAAAACTCGGCGAATTTGGCCATTTATTTCAGGTATTTTTTTATAGATATCAAATGCAAGCCAGTGCATGTTAACTATTGATAGGATTAGTTATTCCATGTTGTTATCTTCGGATATCTTCTGAACGCTGTCACCATTTATCCTAGTAATTTCGAAAACCTTTTCATATACTTGTGCCGAAAATGAATGTGAGAAGCTGTCAGCTCTGCGGAAAACCGTTAAGCCGGCTACGCGTCGGCGGCGACGGCGATTTCTGCTCGCGCGAGCATCGCAACCAGCACCGGCTTCGCCGCGGGATGGACCGCCTGGAGGAAGCCAACAAGGTCACAAGCCTGATGCGGCGGCGGGAGACCCCGCGCCACATCTCGGCGGCGCGCCTGATGTGCAACTCGGCGCTGGAACGCCGCGGGTTCTTTGAACCAAAACTGGCCGCGCTCAAGACTGATATCACCGCCTTTGCTCCGGTGCTGCCCGGACCGGCCGCGCCGCGCGTCGCCAGCGGACCAGAGCGGTGGGCTGCGCCGCGTGCATCGCGCCTGCCCGGGACCGACGCCTTCCGGCGGGCGGACACTTCGCGGATCCACATCGACGGCCGCGGCACACAGCCCCTGGTTCCGCCACGCAAACAGAAGTTACTGGTGCAGATTTCCCGCGCCCCGCTGGTTTCGCTGTGCTGCGACGCGCCGGCGCCGGCGGCGGCGCGGCGCGATTTCGGAATGCTGCGCCGCCGCGAAACTCAGGTCTACCTGGGCGAAGGCAGCCTGGCCCCTGGTGCGCTCGAACCACGGAACGCGCTGGCTCTGAACCACCGGACCGATCTGCGCAGCATCAGATCTTATGCTCTGGAAGGCAATGCGCTTCGAGTTTCGATTGGGATCGGGTTTCGCGTTGCGGCCGTGAACTGGCGCAAGTCCTTTGGCCGGACGCCGGAGCCTGTCGGCCTGGTGTGGCCGCGCACTCCGCGGCGGGTCCTGGCCGAACGCCACGATTCCAAGGCCACGCACCGCAACCTGGAAATAGGCATCCCGATGTTCCGCGCCTGCTTGCCCGGAGTGGCCAGTGGGACGCGCCCCGCGCATTTCGTTTTCCCGGGAACCCTGGCGTCGCGCAACCTGGGACCGGCCACCGGCGGCCAGCCGGCCAAGCGTACCACGGATGTCGCGTGGAGGCCTTCGGAGCCGCGTTCGATGGGTATGGCGGTGTTGCCACCTGCCGCCGGATTCGCCGGGCGCAACGGAGCTCATCTATTCACTCTTGTCCTGACGCCAACGAGGACGCGTTCCGAGCGGCAAGTGGCGCTCACGGCGTTTATCCCGCAGGATCCGGTGGGCTGCCCGAGGGTCGCGTTCGTGGGTACGGTAGCCGTGGCAATAGCCGGCTCCCCGGTTGCCGGATCGGCGGGCGCCGAAATGGCGGTGCCGCAACCTGCGTCGCCCGCCGCGCCCGCGGCTGTGGTTCGCATGGAAGAACACTTTGGATCCGGCTGGGACAACTGGCAGGGCGGCATGAAGGAGTGGTTGCTGGATGTCGCCGGTGTGCGCACCGGCCCGCTCGCCCTGTTCGTTCCGTCGCTGGAGTTGATCGACTACGAATTGGACTTTCTGGCGCGGATTGACACGCGCAGTCTCACCTGGGTGGTGCGCGCCGCGGGGCTCGACGAATACCTGCGTTGCACGCTCACCGCGGTGGCCGGCGGCGAAGTAGAATTCAGCCGCTGCGCCGTAGTGGGGGGCGTGGCGCAAGCTCCGGTCACGGCCGCACAACGCCTGCCCGGAAAACCGCGGTCGGCTATGACCGTGAGCACGCGCGTTTCAGGCGACAGCTTCACCGTCAGCCTGGACGGCAAGAATATCGACAGTTGGGACGACGACCGCTTCCCGATGGGAGGCATAGGGTTCACCGGCGCTCCGGATGACCGGGCGCGCCTTTATTGGGTAAGGCTCTCCTCTACAGAATTGACCGCCAAGGAGCATCAGAACAAATGAGTACGACAGCCATGAGAACGCCCGCCAAGGTCCAGGCCCTGCGCGCGCATGAAATCGACGGTGGAGAAAAAAGTGCCGGATCGCAGACGCATTTGGCGCGAGCCGTCACCCTGCACCTTGCGGGCAAACGCGAGGAGGCACTGAAACAGCTACAGCGCGCGATAGCCGCGAACGAGGCGTCAGCCGAAATCTACCGCGCCATGGGGCATATTCAGTTCGAACTCGGCAACTTCGACGAGGCGGCCAAGAGCTATCGCATCCTGGCCCAGGTGAAGCCGCAATATGCCATGGGCTGGTTCAACCTCGCCGTATGCCTGGAACGCGCGGGCGGGTGGGAAGACGCGGCACAAGCCTTCCATCGCGCGTGCACGCTCGACGCCAACTATATGGACGCGCACCTCGGTCTGGGTGTGTGCCATCTACGGCAGGAGGATCCTAAATCCGCGCTGTTCAGCTTCAACCGCTGCCTGGAGTTGAATGCGAACCACCAGGAGGCGCAGTTCGGAAAAGCGGTGGCGCTGCAATCGCTCGGCCATCCGGACGAGGCCGCGCAGATCTATCAGAAGATTCTGGAACGTAATCCGGATTCCGAAGAATCGCTCTCCAACCTGATTCTGATCGGCATGGCGAAGGAGGACTTCGACATGGTGCGGGAGTACTCCGAGCACCTGCTCGAACTGCGTCCGGAATCCACGGTGGCCCTGGAAGGCCTGGCATCGTGGGCCTGCGCGGCGGGCGAGCACGCGCTCACGGCGAAGTTCTGCACGCTGCTGGTGAGCGCGGTGCCGGGACACTTCGAAGGCTGGTTCAACCTGGCGCTGGCGCACCAGAAATCGACGCGCTTCGAGCAAGCCTCCGACGCATACGGGGAGTGTATTAAGCTGCGCGCGCAATCCTGCGAAGCCCACACCAACCTGGGCATCGTGCGCGAGCAACTCGGCGACTTGGGCGGCGCGCGAGCGGCCTACGAACGCGCCATGAAGGCCAGCCCCGAGGCGCTGGCTCCGCTGTGGAATATCGCGCTGCTGCTGGAACACCAAGGGCAGTTTGATGAGGCCGAACGCTACTATAAGCAGGTGCTGGAGCGCGCGCCAAAGGAAGAAGAAGCACGTTTCCGCATGGGCTATCTGCGTTTGCAGCGCGAAGATTTCCGCGGTGCCGCGGAGGCCTTCGAGGGCTGCCTGAAGTACCGGCCCGCCTGGCCGGAAGCCCACGCTAATCTGGCGCTGGCTTATAGCGGCCTGGGCGAGAGAGACCACGCCGAACGCCTGTACGAGAAGATGCTCGACGCCGACCCGAAGTCCATGGACGCGCTGCGCGGGCTGGCGGCGCTATCCATCCAGGCCAACGACTTCGACACCGCTCTGGAGTTCCACGTGCGCCTGATCGACTTGGGCGAGCGCTCTCCGGAAGTGCTCTACAACGCCGGATTGATGTACGAAAAAGCGGGCCAGCTCGACAAGGCAGTCCGCCTGTATCGCGATACCCTCGCGCAGCAAGCCGACATGCCTGAAGCGCTGCTCAACCTGGGCCGCATTCTGGAATCCAACGGCAAGACCGACGAAGCCCGCTCCTGCTGGAGCAAAGCGCTGGAAGCCGAGCCCGCGCTCGCCCAGGGCTACTTCGGACCGGCAATCGATTAGGCGATCCCGAACGGCCGGCTCCATTAGCCGAAAGATCGGATCGCGGGCGAAGTGCCGAGACAAGCTGGCGTGAGATAATAATCTCCCATGTCAGCACAACGTCACCTTCGATTCACCGCGGCGGCATTTGTATTATCCGCCACTCTTTGCGCGCAGCCTCCCCAGGGCGGGCGCGGTGGTCCGCAACCCGAATTCATCCGACAGGCGCAGCAGGCGTTGCGCGAGGGCAAACTCGACGATGCCCTTGGCGTGTACCAGAAGGAACTGGCCAGTAATCCGAATTCGGTGCCGGCGAACAACGCGGCCGGTACCGTGCTCGACCTGATGGGCAAGGGGACCGAGGCGCGCAAGCACTTCCAGAAGGCCATCGATGCGGCCCCGGACGCCGCTGCCAAGTCAGCCGCCAACCGTCAGATGGCGATGTCGTACGGCTTCGAAGGGGATTGCCGCAACACCGTGAAGTACGAGCAGATGGTGATGGCCTACTGGGTGACGCGCGAACAGGCGGAACCGCAGAACGCCTTCTATCAGCAGGGAGAGATGGCCAACGAAGCGGCGCGGGTCTGCATCGATTCGGGCGACCTGGAGAGCGCGGAGACCTGGTACAAGAAGGGCACCGAACTCGGCTTGAAGGAACCGGGCAACGAGACCCATCCCAAGAGCCTGTGGAACTTCCGGCTGGAGCACGCGCTGGCGCGGATCGCGGCGCGCCGGGGCAACAAGGCCGAAGCCCAGAAGCATGTAGTGGCGGCCAAGGCGCAGTTGGACGGCGACCCGAAGATGGCGGAAGCGCAGGCGCGCTACTTCCCCTACTTGGTCGGCTACGTGGCGCTCTACACCGGCGACCACAAGCTGGCGCTCGACGAATTGCAGAAGGCCGTGGCAATACAGGCTAACGACCCGTTTCTGCAATGCCTGCTGGGCATGACGTACGAGAAACTGGGCGAGAAGGAAAAGGCGATGGAGTGCTATCGCAAGGCGTCGACGACCACGGCGCACAATCCGCCGGCGGCGCTCGCCAAACCGTTCACGCGCAAGAAGCTGGGTTAGGCGGACCCCCTTCCGGCCGCAAGCTCCGGGCTTATAATCTTCACATGCGACTTGCCGTCACGCTGGGAATCCTCGCCGCTTCGCTGAGCGCGCAGAGCTTTGATCCGAAGATGCCCGCCGCGGTGCCGCCGGCCATCGGCGCCGTTGTCGAGAGCGCGCCGCTGCGCTATATCGAGGTGCAGGCGGGCACGGGCGCGGCGGCCAAACCAGGACAGGAATACACGGTCCACTACACGGGTTGGCTGCGCGACGGCGTCAAGTTCGATTCCTCGGCGGATGCGGGGAAACCACTCAAGTTCGTGCAGGGGCGGAGGCAAGTGATCGCCGGCTGGGAGATGGGGTTTGAAGGCATGAAGGTGGGCGGCAAGCGCCGCCTGTTCCTGCCCTACGCGCTCGCCTATGGAGAAAATGGACGCGGCAAGATCCCGCCCAAGGCGGAGTTGATCTTCGACGTGGAACTGCTGGACGCCAAGGATGTGCCGCCGCTGGTAGCCGCGGCCGAACTGCTGCTGCCGTTCAACGGCTTGGAAAAGCAGGTGCTAGCGCTGGCCGAGGCGATTCCCGAAGAGAAATACGCGTGGCGCCCGGGCCCCGGCGTGCGCTCCTTCAAGGAGGTCTTCCTGCACATCGTGTACGGCAATCAGTTGCTGCTCAACGTCGCCGGCAAGTCACCGTCCCGGGAAGAACTCTTGAAGCAGATCGAGCAAAACGGCAAGGGCGAGCAGGACCCCGCCAGTAAGGAAGAGATCGTCGGCATGCTGGCCGAGAGCTTCGCCAGCGTACGGCAGGCTCTGGAAGGCGTGCGGACCACTTCGGCACTGACGCGCGATGTGGACTTCTTCGGAACTCCCGCGACCATGGGCGGTGTGCTGGCCACCATCGATACCCACGTCGCCGAGCATTTGGGCCAAGCCATCGCCTACGCGCGGGTGAACGGGATTGTGCCGCCCTGGTCGCAACCGGCGAGGTAGGTTGTCCGCTTCAGTTCGCCAGCTTCACTGCGGCCAGCTTCTTGACCGCCGCCAGATCTTTGCGGGCAGTGATCTCCAGACGCACGCCCGTGCCTTCCGGGTAGCGCGGTGCCTCGTCGATGATCTTCAGCACCGCCTTCGACAGCTTGCTCTGTCGCGCCGCCTCCACGGCCTTGGCGCCGAGTATGAAGGCCACGCGGAAGCTGCCGTGGCAGGGCGCAAGCTACAGGGTGGTGCGCTTCTTGAGCTTCAACTTCATCGCCCAGCCGGCTTTCGGCGAGTAACTGTGCCACTCCTGAATAGGCAGGGCCAACTCCGCCAGCACTTCATCCCACAGCACTCGGGCGGCGCCGAGTTCCGCGCTCAGTTCGTCATCGGTAGGCACATTCGGCTTGCCGATGAAAGCATTTGGTGACATGATGTCTCCACTCCGCTGCGGGCGGTCCCGCTAGTTCACCTTCAACATCACGACGCCGTGCGAAGGCACTTCAACTGCATACTCGCCGGGCGAAGAAAGGTCTTTGTGCGCCCACAGATCGCGCACCTTGGGGCTCTTTTTGGTACCGCCGACCTCGCTCCACTTCACCGTCATCTTGGCGGCGTCCTTGCTGCGATTGAACAGGGCCACAGCCACGCCCTGCGCCAGCGGCTTCTTCCACACTTCCAGCTCTCCGTCCTGCCGGACGCGGAAGCCCTGATGACCGGCCTTGTCCTGATCGATCGCGATGACTTCCTTATTGAGCAGGATCTCCTTGATGGAGTCGCTCATGGTGCGCACGTCGTGCCCGGCCAAGAGCGGCGCGGCCAGCATGCTCCACAAGCTCATGTGGGTGCGGTACTCGGTGTCGGTCATGCCGCCGTTGCCGATTTCGAGCATGTCGGGGTCATTCCAGTGGCCAGGCCCGGCATACTTCTCGCGGCCGTTCTGGGCAAAGCCGATGTTGGCCATGGATTCCCAGCGGTCGCTGATGTCGCCGGTGGTGCGCCACAGATTACCACCCACAGTAGCGCCCCACTCGCCAACGTCCAGCCAGCCGTACTGGCAGAGACTGTAGACGATCGGGCGGCCCGACGCGCGCAGGGCGACTCCCATCTTATAGTAGGCCGGGACGTGTTCTTCTTTCGTGTACACGCCCGAGGCGGCGCACCAATCGTACTTCAAGTAGTCGATGCCCCAGGCGGCGAACGTCTTGGCATCCTGTTCTTCGTGGCCGTAGCTGGCCATGTAGCTTGCGCAGGTCAGGCGGCCGGGACCGGAGTAGATGCCGAGTTTCAGCCCTTTGGAGTGGACGTAGTCCGACAGAGCCTTCATGTCGGGGAATTTCTCGTTGGTCAGAATGTT
>JAPKZC010000021.1 GCA_026394025.1 Candidatus Solibacter sp. | reverse complement strand
GGCGACGTGGGAATTTGTGATCTGACACGACACTGGCAAGAAGCGTCGCAGGCGCCCAACACGTTGAGTGAAGTGAACAGTGTTGGGGTTCGGGACGAGATTCTGAGCTGCCAGACCCTCTTACTCTATTCCAGCGCGATCGCTCTCGGGAACAGGATGTTGTTTTCCAAATGGATGTGCCGGTGCAGGTCGCGCTCCATCTCCGCCAGTTCGAAATACAGCGCGCGGAACGTGTTGCACGCGTCCTCAGGGGCGGCGTAGTTGTCTGTCAGCCGGCGCAGGTGTTCCAGCGCCTCGCCTGCCGAATCGTGCTCCATCCACATCACGCGGATCGGGTTCCGCACGCTGCCGCAGTGGAAACTCCCCGCCTGCGCCCCGCCATCCAGCGCCCGCACCAGGGGGAAAAGCACCATCTCTTCCTTGGCCAGGTGTCCATCCAGTTCCGCCTTCATCGCGCCGTACACCGCGCTCACCGCGCGCAGCATTTCGCCGTGGCGGTCGCCGTGGGCTCCCAGCACCTTCGCCAGTCGCGCCTCTACCAGCGGCAGTTGCCGCTTCATGTAGGCGTGATGCGTGTCCAGAATGTGGTCCATCAGCGCCGGCAGCGGAGCCGTGAGCCAGTCCGTGGGATCTTCGGCGGGGGTTTGGATGGCCTGTTCGATCTCTGCCAGCACGATTGCCGGGTCTACCCCCTTGGCGGCACAGGCTTCGCTGACCGGGATCTTGCCGCCACAGCAGAAATCGATGCCGTGCTTTTCGAAGACGCGTACGGAGGCTGGGAACTCGGCGGCCGTCTGGCCCACCGTGCGGTCGGTAGTGGTTGTGGTCATGTCTCGATTGTGCGCCGGCAGGGAAGGGAAGTCGGTGACCGTTGTCACCGGACCGGCATTCGCCGCGGTCGAATGCGTTACCGCTTGGCCAGCGCTTCCCGAATTGCTGCAACGCTCTGCTCAACGGTCTGGCCCGCAGTGTCGATCACCAGATGTTCGCGGTCCCACGGATGATATTCCCGGCCCACCACTTCTTTCCAGGTCGGCAACTCCAATCCGGCAATGTCGCTGGTCCGCGTTTCCACCCGGCGTCGATGTTCGCCCGCATCTGAGCACTTTACTTCGATTTCCATTGCCCTGACCCGGACGCGATTCGCTACCGCGACCCACGCCTCGCGAGTTAGTTGCAGCGGATTCACTGAGTCTGCTATCACCGTTCTTCCAATTCGGAGGTTATCTTCGGCCACCGCGTAGGCCACCCGGTAACCCGCATCGTCGAGAGGATGATTCCCCAAACCGGATGCCCGGATGGCTTGCTCGATCGAATCGATTCGCAGGTGTAGTGCGCCGGTGAGACGAGCCAACTCCGTAGCTATGGCCGTCTTTCCCACGCCTGGCAGGCCCCCAAAGATAATCAGCATGGGGCAACAGCCGGCCGCCTGATTGCAGTTCAATTCCACATCGCGATTGTAGCCGGTTGCCTCCGACACTATGCCTCCCCTGATTTCGGGCAAGCCGCAATACTGTTCACTTAATGGCATCAAAGGGACGCTTCCCAAATGGCCGTTTGGGGGGAGTTTCAGTAACGGCGGCACTTCAACGAGTCGACAAACCGTCAACATGGATTGCCGGGATTCTCCAACTGAGGTGAGCGGCGTTTCCCAGGGTGCGCCGGGATAAACCGGCATGTTGTAGCGAATGAAAAAGTCGTACAAGAAAGGAGAAGCGAATCCATCTTGGCCCTTAATCTTGCGGTCAACATCGCGAGGTGTTGATTGAAGCGTAGGTCTGGGGTATCGGTG
>JAPKZC010000672.1 GCA_026394025.1 Candidatus Solibacter sp. | reverse complement strand
AGATCGACTTTAAGCTTGGGCGCTTCGGGATCCTCGCTCAGCTTGTTCTCCACCGAGTACGCCAGATGGGGTCTCATACTTTCCAGAACGGCATCGAAATTATCCGGGTTGATTTCCACGAACTTTCGATCTTTCATCCGCGCCAGCGGCTCCGTCGGCTGGCCCGTGAAGTCGCCCATGACTCCCATCACGAAGGGCAATTCCTTCATTTCGATGGCACCGCCCACTTCGACGTCGTAAGTGATCTGGACGCGCGGAGAGCGGACGCGATCAAGTTTATGTTGTGTGCTCTGTTTCGCCATTTATCGTTCCCCCAAGTACCCCGATGGCCTTTTCCTGCTATCCGGCTCACAAGGCAGATTTAGATTACCAGATAAAGTGCAAGCAATCTAGCCCTAATCCCGCCGGATCGCGACGGAAACCATTCCGCCCCCAAAAACAGGTACTAGTGCCCGTGGTTACCTAAAAACTCTCCGCGCGAAGTTTTGGGCGCTACACTCGGAGGAATGTCCACCCTCTATGATGAGGTACTGTATCCCAACGCACCGTTCGGGCAGACCCATCCCGATCGCCTCGCCACGCTCGCCATTCTTTTTGGCATGGACCCCGCCCCCGTCCATCGCTGCCGCGTCCTCGAAGTGGGCTGCGGCGACGGCGGGAACCTGGTTCCGATGGCGTTCGAGAACCCCGCCGCGCAGTTCCTGGGCCTCGACGCCGCCGCACGGGCGATTCGCTCCGGCAAGCAGGAAATCGCCACCCTCGGCCTTGCCAATATCCGCCTGGAGCACATGGATATCATGGAGGCCGGGCCCGAACTCGGCACTTTCGACTACGTGATCGCCCACGGCTTCTATTCCTGGGTGCCCGAACCCGTGCGCGATAAGCTACTCGCCCTGACCAAGGCGGTTCTGGCGCCGCACGGCGTCGCTTTCGTCAGTTACAACGCGCTTCCCGGCGGCCGCGTCCGCCAGATGTTTCGCGACATGATGCTGTTTCACTTGGGCGCCGCCACCGAATTTGACGCCCGCATCCAGGGCGCCCACGAGGTCGTGCAATGGTTTCGGGAGTGTCAGCCGGCCGAAGGCGAATGGTTCGTTTTCCAATCCCAGGTGGAATCCATCCTGGAGCGCCAGCCTCAGGTTCTCTACCACGACGAATTGAGCGCCATCTACCATCCGGTGTACCTCCAGGAGTTTGCCGCCCACGCCGCCCGCTTCGGGCTCCAGTTTCTCTGCGAGGCTAACTACCACGACACGCAGCCGGGAAGGCTTCCCGCTGCCGTCGTAGCGGAAATCGACAGGGTGGCCAACGGCAACCGCGTGGTCCGCGATCAGTATTTCGATTTCATGAAGTGCCGGATGTTTCGCCAGACGCTGATCTGCCATCAGGACGTTGTCCTGCCGGCAGCGCCGCTGGCCGCCCGATTACCTCTGTTGTGTGCCGCCTCCTCCGCCAAACCGGTTTCGGCAAAACCGGATCTCAGCTCTGGCGCCGCCGAGGAGTTCCGTGGCGGCCGGGGCACCGGGGCCACCACCGCCCACCCTCTCACCAAAGCCGTCCTGCTGTCGTTATCGGAGGCTTGGCCGCGGACCCTGAGCATCCCGGAATTGCTCGCCGCCGCTGCAAGCCTTACCGGAGAACCGCCCGACGCAGAGGGTGTCTCGCATATACTCATGGCCACTTACGTGGCCGGCGTCATCGAACTGCACTCCCAGGCTCCGCACTGCGTGGCGCGCGTCAGCCAGTTCCCCACCGCCAGCGAATTGGCGCGCTCCCAGGCGCGCCGCGACCGATCTGTCGCCACAGCGCGGCATAACAGCATCGAGGCCCGCGACCAGAATATACGCCTTCTCATTGGCCTGCTGGATGGCACTCGCGATCTCGACGCGTTGACCCGCGAACTCGCACCGTTCTCCGCGCTGCCCGCGGCGGAACTGGCCCACGGCATCCAGGTAAACCTGACGCTGCTCGCCGAAATGGGCCTGCTGGTGGGCTGAGGCTTCGTTCCGAAATGATAGTTGCCTATCCGCCCGGCTCAGTCCTTGGGGAAAGGCTTTTCCGCAATCCACAATAGGCCGTTCGCGACCAGGGGTTACGGCTGCAGCGTGCCCTCCGCCTCGAACGGCCGGTTGCTCCGCAGTGAAAACACCTCGGGAACGAACTGGCCCTCCCGCACCCGGTGGAAAACACCCATCTCCGCGTGCGGTGAAAGGAATGGCCGCAGCTCCATCAATTTCTCCAGCCGTGCGGCGTCGCGGATTTCGGTGCTCCACTCCAATAGCCATTCCACGTGCCGCGGAGTGAAGCCCGCGCCCTTCAGCACGCGCGCCGTGATCGCCGGACGCGCTTCCTCGTGGCGGCGGATCAGGACGCTGCCGTGGAACAGAAACTGCACCTTGCGCCGCGCCCAGATCTCGTGACGGTAGAGAATATCCTCCACCGCCGTATGCTGTCCCAGGAACGAGTTCGCCGCCAGATCCTTGGGGCCGGTCAGCGTATAGGCGGCCAGCACCAGGTCGAACTCCGCTTCCGCCGGTCCCAGCCACCGCCGGAGGCGATCTTCAAACTGCTCGCCCTCGCAATCCGCCGCCGTGACCATGGTGTAGAACCGTCCGCCGGGGCGCAAAAACCGGGGCACTCCCTCCACGATGCGGCGCAGAATCTGTTCCCCGTCCTCGCCGCCATCACGAAAAATCATCGTATTCTTCCGCGCCGGGACGTACGGAGGATGGGTCACGATGCGGTCGAAGGCAAGCCCCTCTACCGGCGCGTACAGGTCACCCTCCAGCATGGTGGCGTTCCCGATGCCGTTCAGGCGCCGGTTGAACTCGGCAAACTGCACCGATCGCGCCGCAATGTCCGTTCCCCACGCATGGCGCGCGTAACGCGCGCCGTCCAGCGCCGCAATCCCGGAGCCGGTGCCCATGTCCAGCAGGGCGTCGCAGGGCGTTTCCGGAAGGGTCCCCATGAACGCCACGGTATTCTCGATGGCCGCCGGGTACACCACGTCGGCGGCCGGCGGCAGATTCGCCCTGTCCAGCGAGGACACCCGGTCGCTCGCCAGCACCATGCCCCGCGTGGGAAATAACGTACACCCGGCGAACCACATTTCGTGGCGCCCGGGGGGCAGCAGCCGCCGCAAGGCCTCATCCGCCACATACTCGCCGTCCATCAAGAGCAGGATCAACGCATCCAGCGCCTGTTCCGCGGTCCGCACGTTGGTACGGCCTCGCCAGACGGGCTGGTATTCTCCCGCTTCGGCAATCCCCAGGCGTTCGCAAACCCGTTCGGAGGTGAAGCCGCACCCGGCCAGCATGCCGCGCACGAGGGCGAACTCGGCGTCGCTGCCGAGTCGCGGCGTGAGCCGGCGCGAAAGCCGCGGTTCGGGGTTCGTGGTTGCCATCTCGTGAGGATAGCATCGTCGCACAGGTTGGCCTACCGGCCCCAGTTCTGCTACTGT
>JAPKZC010000567.1 GCA_026394025.1 Candidatus Solibacter sp. | reverse complement strand
GCCGCCGGCGCCATCACCGCCCAGTTCACCGTCTCGGGAATCAAGGCCGGAGTGGAGGAACTCCTGGCCACTCCCACCGATTCGAGTTACGAAGTTGCCTTCGCGCGCCTGCAGGTGGCCGCGCCGTCTCAACTCACGCTGCGACAAGCAAGCGGTGGCGACTTCTCAGGAAACGTGGTGGTGCAGTTGACCGACGTTAACGGACTGCCGTACCCCGGGGCGCGCATTGTGGCGGCTGCCACGAGCGGCGGCGTGACGCCCGCCACCGCCACCGCCAACGCGGCAGGCTTTGCCAGTTTTCAATGGACACCCGGTGGGGACGCGCTCAGCCATCTCAAACTCTCCGTCGAGGCCGCGCCCCCGGTCACCCTGACGTTGAATTCGGGGAGCGCGGTGCCGGTGATTGGGGCCGTGGTGAATGCCGCTTCCTATGCCGCCGGAGTCGCGCCCGGCTCGCTGGCAACCCTCTTCGGCGTCAATCTGAGCGGCGCCAACGTGTCGCTCAACGGCGTGAACGTACGGCCCTTCTACGCTGACGATCGACAGGTCAACTTCTACGTGCCCGCCGGAACTCCGGTTGGCGAGGCGGCCCTGACAGTGACCGCTCCATCCGGCTTGCAAGTCGCATCGACCCTGAACCTGGTCTCGGTACAGCCCGGTATTTTCAACCCCGGCGTCCTGCATTCCGGTACCGCCGTGAGTGCCCACACCACCCCCGTCCGCGCTGGCGAGTTTATCGAGATCTACTGCACCGGCCTCAACACCGTCACGCCGACGGTCTACTTCGGCGCCGCCGCGGCGATTCCCTCTTACAGCGGTCTCGCGCCCGGCTTTGTGGGGCTCTACCAGGTGAACGTGCAGGTTCCTCCCGGACTTCCCTCCGGCACAGTGCCGCTGGTCATCACCAGCGGCAACTCTTACAGCAACGAAGTCAGAATCGCGGTGCAATGATGCTCTCGTGGCTATTTTCCGATCCTCTTCCGGTGGGCGCGGATGCTCCCGATTTCTCCCTCCCCGACGATAGCGGCCGCACCGTGACGCTCTCCGCGCTGCGCGGCCGCTGCGTGGTCTTGGTCTTTTACCCGGGCGACGACACGCCCGGCTGCACCAAACAACTCTGCCAGTTCCGCGACGATTGGAGCCAGGCGATCGCGCTCGGCGTGGAGGTCTTCGGTGTCAATCCGCAGAACGCCGTCAAGCACTCCGCCTTCCGGAGCAAATTCCAGTTCCCCTTCCCCCTGCTGGTGGACCAGGGGCAAGACGTGGCGGAGGCTTACCATGCCAACGGGCTGATTGTGAAACGCACCGTCTACCTGCTTGGCCGCGACGGCAAGATTCTCTTCGCGCGCCGCGGCATGCCGAGTCCCGCCGAAGTGCTGGCGGCGGCGAAATAAACTCCACCAGGCTACCCCAGCGGGTTATCATTGTCCAATCAGCTATCAATGAGGCTTCCCCGGGTCTACCCGATTCTCGACACGGAATCGCTCGATCGCCGCACTATCGCGCTGGAAACTGCCGCCGCCGCCTTTCTGGATGGAGGCGCCGGTATACTACAGATCCGCCATAAGCGGCACTGGAGCCGCGCCTTCTTCGAATCCGCCCGCACCGTGGCGCGCCTTTGCCACGAAGCTGGGGCCACCCTGGTCGTCAACGACCGCGCCGATTTCGCGTTGCTGTTGCAGGCCGGGCTCCACCTGGGCCAGGACGATCTATCGCCGCGCGACGCGCGCCAACTCATGGGCGCCAATACGCCAATCGGATTCTCCAGCCACCACGTGGCGCAACTCTGCGCCGCCGGCGGCGAACCGGTCGATTACGTGGCATTCGGCCCGGTCTTTACGACCGTTTCCAAACTCAATCCGGACCCTGTCACCGGAGTGGAAGAGATCCGACGATGCCGGTCTCTCATCGAAAAGCCGCTGGTTGCCATCGGCGGCATTACCCAGGAAAACGTACTTGACGTACTGAGGGCCGGCGCCGATTCCGTGGCCGTGATCGCTGGCCTGCTTCCCTCGCCCGCCACGGCCCACGGGCTGCGAGAACGGATGGAACAATGGCAACAACTCGTGAAAACGGTCTGATCAAAGGCCTCGGCCTCATCGATTCCACCACGCTCGTCATGGGCTCCATGATCGGCAGCGGCGTCTTCATCGTCGCCGCCGATATCTCGCGCCAGGTGCAATCGCCGGGCCTGATGATGATGACCTGGT
>JAPKZC010000134.1 GCA_026394025.1 Candidatus Solibacter sp. | reverse complement strand
TCCAGCCCGAACCATTCCCGGAGACGGCGGTTGGCAAAGACCAGTCGACCTTCCACATCGTCCATCACAATGGCGTCGTTGACGTTCTCAACCAGGCGCTGGTAGCGGGACTCGCTTTCCCGGAGTTCTTCGAGCGAACGTTGCGTCGCGGACACCAATTGCCGCTGCGCATGGTCAGCCCTTCTCTTCTGTCGCAGATAGTTGAGCAGGGTGAGAACCGGCAGATTCCAGGCGAGCACCGCCGTGGCGGCTAAGGGGGAGAACAACATCCCCGTGGCGGACAGCACCAACGTACATCCGGTCCAGGCTCCTCCAATCATGCCGGCCGTGATCAATGCCCCCCAAAGCGAATGCAGTTCCGCCATCAGAAAGGTGGAGAGCAGGCCCGCGAGCAGCGCCAGCGCCAACTCCCCAAGGTAGCCTTCGCCGGGGCGGCGAAAGGAATCGCCCTGCAAGAGATTATCGATGGCGGTGGCCTGGATTTCGACCTCAGGGAATACCGGACCGACGGGGGTCACCACCGGATTCTGCAGCCCAGTGGCAGACCCGCCGACGATGACGATTTTGTCTCGCAGGATTTCGGCCGGCGCAGGCCCGGCCAAAAGGCCGGCCGCCGAAATGTAGGCAAAACTTCGCCGTGCGCCGCGGAACCGCAGACGCAGGAAACTTGGCCCCTCCAGCGGAACGGATCGCTGACCCAGGCGCAATCGCCACGCGCCGCCCACGTCGGCAGCCAGTTGCATGGTGGAGACAGGCCGGTACACATTCAGCGCGGCCAGAGCCAGGCTCGGATAATACCGGTCACCGGATTCGATCATCAGTGGGACGCGCCTTACCTTGCCGTCGCTGTCGGGCGCCGCGTTCAGAAATCCGCTGGCTGCCGCAGCCCGGGATATTGCCGGCACACTACAGATGGCGCCGGTAGCATGAAAGAATGCCGCCTTCCCACGCTCCTTCGGGCTGATGACGACGAGCGGTAGCGCCGGCACGCTACAGGCGGTTGAGCCCGCAGTGTCGCGGTCGAAACTCAGGGTGTATCCGGCCACGGCCGGCTTGCCCGAGAGTGCCTCGGCGAGCACCTCGTCGTTGGTTCCAATCCGCGGCGGGCCAAAACCCTCGATGGCGCGAGTGGTTCTGCCATCCTCTTGAGGAAACATCATGTCGAGCACGACGGCGGCTGCCCCGTGGTCCAGGATACTCCGCGTGAGTTGGGCGACAATATCTCTCGGCCAGGGCCACCGGCCGAACTGCGTCAGGCTCTTTTCGTCAATTTCGACGATGACCACGCGTCCCGACGGTCTCCCGGGCCCGGCCCATCCGGTCAGCAAGTCGCACAACTTGTGATCCAGATCGACCACCGGCGCGGGGCGCAGCAGAAAGCAGCCAAGCACTACCAGCACCCCTGCCGACCCTGCCATGTTGAACCGCATACCCGGATCCCTAGCGGACAATCACTTCCACCCGACGATTGCGCGCCTCGGCTACCCCCCGCCCTGTATTCACCAGGAGATCGGCATCCCCATGCGAGGAGACGAGCAGTTTGGAAGCATCCACACCCTGTGCCGTGAGGACTCCAACCACCCGCTCCGCCCTCCTCAGCCCGAGTTGATAGTTGGCCTGGGCAGTGCCCGTGGTGTCGGTGTGACCGGTTATTGTGATGGCTGTGGAACGGCGTTCCCGAATGGCGTTGAGAATTGCGGAGAACTGAGCCTGGGACTCCGCAGTCAAAATGTCTGTATTCTGGTCGAAGTGGAGCGTAAAAAAAACTTCCGGCAACGGGAGGACTTCCAGCGCTGCCCCGAACAAACGCCGCGTCTCAGCTTGGCCGAGCGTGAAAGGTGCGCTCGGCGCGACATCGGAACGCTCCACGCGAACCGCTTGATACGGCTGGTTCAAATCCTGAGTACCGGCGCGGTTGCTTACCACAATGCCGGCAGGCTTGCCCTCCGGGTCCGGCAGAAGCACGAACACGTTCTGCCTTGGCGCAGGCGGGGCAGGCGGCGCTACCACCACCGGTTTCGGAGCACACGCTGTCGCCCAAAGGATCAAAGATGGAGCCGCGATTCGGAGCCACCGGGTAACCATCGAGCCACCCCTAGGTCCCTTCAATTGTGATCGCAAGGTGGGTCCCCCGAAGTCCAACTACCCCTACCGGCGTTTCCACCGTGACCGCATCCGGCGAGAATCGGGCGATTCTGCCGGAAAAGTAGGCCAGTACTCCTTTAGCAAGCCGGAGCAGCAGGCCAAACTTCCCATCCGCCGGCTCGAAGACGAAGCGATCGATCTTCAACTCTGTGTTCGGCCCGAGACCGATCCCCGTACCGTCCTGAAGGATCGCTCCCAAGCGGCCATCCCCCGAGGTGGCCAGGACATCGTTAAGCAACAAGTGCATACCTTCACGGGCCGGAATCCTGTCGGCTCCGCGAAGTACTACCGCACCGCCCTGTGCGGTTTTCACGCTACCGACGATGCTCTCCGCGCCCCAGGCTGAGAAGGTTACACAAGCCACGACGGGTAGAACCGACATCACACCCATAAACGACACCATCTGTCCCGCTCATATTGATTCGCAGCGCCGAGCCTGACGGGCCCGGTACAGCTCCTAAAGCGTCCGAACCTAAAGGTAGCATACAGTGAAATTGAGCGAGCGCTTCCTGACTTCGTGCGCTCAAGAAGAGTAATCCGCTCCGCGATTTGGCCAAGAGTTAAGATTGCCAGACTGGTCCTAGGCTAGTAACCGCAGCACCTTGCGCGTGGCCGGCATGAATTCCAAAACGCCCATCGTTCACCACTGTAGCGAAGGCGGGCCGGGGCGCGTCAGCGGATAATGGAAGGCATGCTCTCGCCGGCGACGCCGCATTCGACAACCCGGACCGCGGCGGTGGTATTCGCCGGATTCTGCGCCTTCGTGACGCTGTTCGCGCCGCAACCGCTGCTGCCCATGCTGGCGCGCGAATTTCGCGTCTCGGAGGCGGCGATCAGCCTGGTGGTAACGGCCTCCACGCTGGCGGTGGCGATGGCCGCGCCCTTCGCCGGCATGGTGGCGGACCGCTTCGGACGCAAGCGCGTGATCGTCCCCGCGGCATTTCTGCTGGTGCTTCCGACGCTGCTGGCGGCCACCTCCATGAGCTACGGGCAGCTTCTCTTCTGGCGATTCCTGCAAGGCGTATTCACGCCGGGAATCTTCGCGGTGATCATTGCCTACATCAACGAAGAGTGGGAGGCCGGCGCGGGCGCCGCCACGGCGGCATATGTCACCGGGACGGTGCTGGGCGGATTCAGCGGGCGCGCGCTGGCCGCGCTGGTGGCATCGCACACCAACTGGAGGTGGGCCTTCATCACGCTGGGCACGCTGAATCTGCTGGGCGCGATAGCCATCCGGGCGTGGCTGCCGGCGGGCAAGCGATTCACCCGCTCCCGGCGCGGCGGCCCGGTGGGCGGCGCCATGCTGCGCCACCTGTGCAATCCGCGGCTGGCGGCGACGTACGCGGTGGGCTTCTGCGTGATGTTCTCGATGCTCGGAACCTTCACCTACATCAACTTCTACCTGGCGGCGCCACCGTTCGGGCTAAGCACGGCGGCGCTCGGACTGTTGTTCGCGGTGTACCTGGTGGGCGCGGCAGTCACGCCCACGGCGGGACGCGCGATCGACCGTTTCGGCCACCGCTTCGCGCTGGTGGCGGCCTTCACGGGCGCAGCCACCGGCGTGTGCCTCACGCTGATCCACAGTTTGCCGGCGGTGGTGTTCGGCCTGACGCTTACCTGCACCGGCGTGTTCATCGCCAACGCAGCCGGATCGAGCTACGTGGGCAGCGCGGCGACGGAATCGCGCGCCTCCGCGGTGGGGATCTACGTGACGTTCTACTACCTGGGCGGCAGCGGCGGGTCGGCGATTCCAGGATTCTTCTGGACGCATGGCGGCTGGCCGGCCTGCGTGGGACTGATCGTCGCGGTACAACTGGTGACGATTTCGCTGGCGCTGATCTTCTGGCAGCCGCTGCCAAAGCTGGCCGGAGTTCCGCAATTGACGGCGGCGATTGAAGAGGGGTAGGCTCTGGGTAACCATCGCTCCCTTGGAGGCCCCACCTTATGGGCCGCACGGTGCTACTCTCGAACCATACGGGGTTTTCGGGCAACCGGGTACGATTGTAGGCCAGCCGCGGTAGGGCGGAAGGCGCACAGAAAGGAACAAGATGGAATTCACAAGACGAGATTTGGGAAAGATCGCGCTGGCGTCCGTGCCACTCTCCAGGGCGTTTGCCGCGAAGATTAACTCGAAATTTGGCGGCGTTCAGATTGGCGCCATCACCTACAGCTTCAATCGGATCGCCAGCCCCGACCCGGAAGCAATCATCAAGGCGTATGTCGAGATCGGGCTGGGCGACTGCGAACTGATGTCGAACCACTGCGAGGCATTGGCGGGCGCGCCGGCGATGCCGGCGTTCGGACGCGGCGGCGGCGGAGCAGGGCGGGCACCCGCGGCGGCGCCGGGCGGAGCACCACCTGCCGCGGCACCGGGCGGAGCGCCGGGAGAACCGGGAGCACGGCGAGGCGGCGGCGGCGGAGGCCGCGCGCAGCTCACCCCGGAGCAACAGGCCGAGCGGCAAGCCGCGACGGAAAAACTTGCGAAGTGGCGCGCCTCGGCCAACGCCAATACGTGGAAGGCCGTCACCAAGAAATTCAACGACGCCGGAGTCAGCCTCAGCCTGCTCTGCTATAACATGCAGGACAGCATGAAGGAAGAGGACATTGAGTACGGGTTCAGCATGGCCAAGGGTCTGGGCGTGAAGGGCATCACTACGAGCACAACGCTTACCATGGCGAAGCGCATCGCGCCGGTGGCGGACAAGCACAAGCTGCTGGTGGGTTACCACGGCCACGACCAGAACAACGACCCCAACCAGACCGCCACGCTAGAGAGCTACGCCACTCTGATGGCGTACGGCAAATACAACGGGGTCAACCTCGATATCGGCCACTTCACGGCAGCCGGGTACGACGCTGTTGCGTTCATCAAAGAGCACCACGACAAGATTACCAACCTGCACATCAAAGATCGCAAGAAAGACCACGGCCCCAACGTGGCGGTGTGGGGCACGGGAGACACCCCCATGAAGGCAGTGCTGCAACTCCTCAAGAAGGAGAAGTACCGCTTCCCGGCGAACCTGGAGCTGGAGTATCCGGTTCCGGCGGATTCGACCATCATTGCCGAGGCGAAGAAGTGCCTGGCTTATGTTAAGAGTTGTCTGGTGTAGTCCGCGGACTACGGATTTGAGGAGTTTGCAATGGCATTGACAAGACGTTACTTTTTCTACGGCAGCCTGTTGGCCGGCGCTGTTCCGGCGATGGGATTCGGCAGCACGCCATCATTGAAATCCGCGGGATACAAGTCCCCCAACGAGAAGCTGAACTTCGCGGCGATCGGCTCTGGCGGCCAGGGGGCCTCCAATCTCTCGGCCGCATCGCCCACCGAAAACATCGTGGCCCTCTGCGATGTGGACGACCGCCGCGCCGGCAGCACCTTCACGCGCTTCGAAAAGGCGCCGAAGTTCCGGGACTTCCGGCAGATGCTGGACAAGGAAGGCAAAAACATCGACGCCGTGATTGTGGCGACGCCGGATCACATGCATGCCACGGCGGCGATGTGGTGCATGGAACGCGGCAAGCACGTATACGTGCAAAAGCCGCTGGTGCGCACGGTTTGGGAAGCCCGCCAATTGAAGGAGGCGGCGGTGAAATACAAGGTTGCCACCCAGATGGGCAACCAGGGCTATTCCAACGAAGGCACGCGGCAGTGCGCCGAGATGATCTGGAACGGCGATATCGGCAGCGTCACCGAAGTGCACGCATGGAGCGACCGGCCGATGTGGCCGCAGGGCGTCACCGAGATTCCGAAAGAAGATCCGGTTCCGTCCACTCTGGACTGGGATCTCTGGTTGGGCATCTCCGAAAAGCGGCCGTTCACAGCGGCCGGCAAGACCGAGGCCGACCGTAACGGCGGCTTCTTCTACCAACCGTTCAACTGGCGCGGGTTCTACGATTTCGGCTGCGGCGCCCTGGGCGACATGGCGTGCCACATCCTGGGCGCGCCCAACATGGCGCTGCATCTCTCGAATCGGAAGGTGCTCAGCGTGGAGTGCATTAAGAAGGAAGGCGTGAGCCCGTTCATGTTCCCGAAGGGCTCGGTGATCCGGTTCGATTTCGCGGCGTACGCCGGCATGCCTGCCCTGAAGTTGTTCTGGTACGACGGCGTGAAGGAGACTCCGAAGATCGCCGGCGTTCCGGCGGGCGAGTGGCTCGGCGATCCGCCCAGCGCCCCGGGTGGCGGCGGAAGGGGTGGAGCGGGCGGCGGCCGCGGTATGGCCGCGGCAGGCGCGGCGCCCGGTGGCGCTCCTGGCGGAGCTCCGGCCGGAGCCCCAGGTGCGGCCCAAGGCGCGCCCGGTGGCGGGCGAGGATTCGGCGGGATGCGCCAGGCGGGCAATGATTTCCGGTCGCCCGGCCGCGTATTCAGCTCGGAAGAGTTCGATGCGCTCAAAGCGGCCACCACGCCGCTCCGCCTCCCGATGCCCGACGGCAGCCTCTTCATCGGCGACAAGGGCATGCTCACTAGCGGCACCTACGGCGACGTGACGCGCCTGATCCCGGTGGAGAAAATGAAGGACTACCGGATGCCGCAGCCGTTGCTGACGCGTTCCCCCGGCCACATGCGCGATTTCATCCGCGCCTGTAAGGGCGGCGAC
>JAPKZC010000525.1 GCA_026394025.1 Candidatus Solibacter sp. | reverse complement strand
CACCAAGAGCGTGCCAGGGACCCTGCCGGCAGGTACGTCTCTCAGCGGCCTAACAGTCAGTGGAACGCCCACTGAAGGCGGCCAGTTCTATCCTCTATTCCAGTTTACCGATTCGTCGGGCACCCCCATTACGCTGACGCTAACTCAATACCCCTACATCAATGGGGTGGCGGGAACATCGACGGTCGTAAACTTCTACACTCCCCAGTACCCGACGGTGAATCAGCCCTGGTCCATGCAACTCGGCGCCTGTTGCGCCGCGAGTTATGCTTGGACGCTTCTCAGCGGGACGCTGCCGCATAACGTCACGCTTTCGAGCGCCGGCCTGTTGAGTGGCACGCCGGACATTGCCGGCACGTACACTTTCCTGGTGCAAGCCACGCAGGTGGGCAACGCCGCGAATTACGGTACGCGGCAGATCGTGGTGGGAGTGACACCGCTGAATCAGACCACGGGCTACACGCTGCCTTACGGCAATGTAAACGCGGTCTATGGCCCCCTTGCCTTGGCTGCTTCGGGCGGCACGGGCGCTCTCACCTGGTCGCTATTTTCGGGCCAGTTCCTTCCGCCGGGGCTCTCGTTAGATGGGGCCACCGGCGTGATCAGCGGCACGCCTTCGGTGACCGGCCAGTATCCCTTCATTGTGAACATCAGCGATGCCGGCGGTCATAGCATGCTGGGTTACTTCAATCTGGCCATTTATCCAGTTGGCGGCGCACCGCCGTTGCAGATCACCACAGGGGCGAGCCTCGGCACGCTGCCCATCGGCGAGCAGCAGTACCAGTTGAACGCCGCGGGGGGAACCGGCACGTACACGTGGAGCCTGGTTTCCGGCGCGCTGGCGACCGGCCTCGCACTGCGCACCGATGTTCCGTCCTCCTTCCCGACTTCCGCGCAGGCGGGCTTGATCGGGGTGGCTACGGCTCCCGGGAACTACAGCTTCACGTTGTCGGTGACCAGCGGGTCGCAGACGATTTCCCAGGCGTTCACCGAGCGGATTACGGGTCTGGCGTCCCCGGGAGTCACGTTGCCGGATGCTTTCGTAGGCACTCCGTATACGTACACGCTACCGGTAGTGAACAATGCCGGCCCCGTCACATGGTCAGCAGCCAGCGGACTGCCGGCCGGCCTGACTTTGAGTGCGGCGGGTGATGTGTCGGGTACCCCGGACACCGTCGTGCAGGGCCAGGGGGTTGCCGTATACACGGTCAATATCCCCACGGCGGACGTACTTCCGAACGCCACGCTGAATGCCGCCTACAGTACCACGGTCACGGGAACGGGCGGAACGGCGCCGATCACGTTCACTCTCTCCGGCAGCTTGCCTGCCGGTGTGACATTGAGCTCGGCAGGTACCATCTCCGGGACCGTCACTGGAGGTTCCGGTCCGTGGAACTTCGGCATTGTGGCCACGGATTTCAACCACAATACCTATACCAAGCAGATGTCGATCGATGTCATCGGACTGGTGCCACTCATGCCGCAGGTCGCGATGTGGGGCGGCAGCTATGACGATTTCACCGTCGGCGGTTCCGTCCATTCGCGCGGTATCGGCGTGAACAACGGGGGAAGCGCGCCCTATACTTTAAGCGCTACCGGCATGCCGGCCGGGATTTTTCTGCGCTCGGGGAGCCAGTTCCCCGGTACGTGGAACCCGAACGACGGCCAGATGTATGGCGCCGCCAGCACGCCGGGCAACAACAGCGTCCGCGTGACGGCGACGGATTCGCTGGGCGTCTCTACCTCGGCGGCATTCAACCTCTACATGTCCCCGATGATTGTGGACAACGCCGACCGGCTGCCGAACGGCACGCTGGGAGTCGCCTATTCGAAAAAGCTGCGCGTGCTGGGCGGGACCGCGCCTTACACGGTGACACAAGTCTACGGACTACTGCCCGTGGGCCTGACGCTCGACACCGCAACCTTCCTGGTGAGCGGCACGCCATTGGAGAGCGGCGGATTCACCGTGGCGTTTAGGTTCACCGATGCGGCCGGCAACACCTATCAAGCCAATAATGGCTTCACGATTTTTGACGCCGGCTCGTCATCGGTCAACATCAACACGGGATCGAACCTGGGGAACATCGCGACCGGCGTGGCGTATACCAGAACCCTGACCGCCAGCGGCGCTGGGTCCATCACATGGTCCCCGGTTGGCGGCACCTTT
>JAPKZC010000874.1 GCA_026394025.1 Candidatus Solibacter sp. | reverse complement strand
GCGGCGCCGCCAGTTCCGACGGCACTACGCACCGCATTTGATCGCCTGGAATCGGAAATCCAAGCCTGTTGCGAACGCGAGCGCCTTATTGCCTAAACTTGACGCATTCGAATTACAATTTCTTAGACAAGGACTCTAGCCCCAACACTGTTCACTTAACTTGATGGCGGCTTAGTCAGCGAACGCGTCCCGGATGGCCGCCTAAGGGACCCCGTTCTCGATTGTTGGTGGGAAGGGCTGTTCTCGCCAGGAATCCGCCGTGGGCCGACGACGGCACTTCTCCTACGATACGGCGAGGTGGTTCGGCGGACGCAAGCGCGTTTGTCGGGAGTAGTTTTAAACAGCACTCACACTCAGAGGTTGCTGGGGCGTCTTGCCCGGTGGGCCTGCGGCACCGCGTCAAGCGTATAGACGGACCGAGTTGTTGGTCACCGAAGTGGTCTGCGTATAGGCGCCGGAATAGGCGTCGATGCTGGCCAGCGAGGACGTGGCCGGCTTGCCGGTTTCGAGCGATTGGATCAGGTTGGCGATGTCGGACATCTCCTGTTGATTCAGGTCGCCCGTGATCTTGGCCTTGAAGTTGAAGCTGTCGGACTGGCTGGCGCGCGAGTAGCTCACATTGCCCTCGGAAGTCCGCGCCTTTCCGGATTCGATCTGCTTCAGGCTGGTCGCGTCGAAGGAAAGCTTAACGGTGTCGCCTTCAGCGGTGCGCACACTCAGAGTGAGTTCGGACTTGGTGGATTCCGCCCGTGTGCGGACACGGGCGAAACCCCTCGCCTGGTGCGCCTCGTGGAGGTCGTGGATGGACGCGATGCGGGAAATCGGCGACATGGTCAGAGTTTCCTTGCTGTCCTTATCGCTCGGGTTCGCCTTTTCTTGAAGGCGTTGCGTCGATACACCCCATGGGACATTGGGTGCCGCAGCGTCTGGGAACGGCGTGTTACGGGAGGAGTGTGTGGTTTCCCAGGTGACGGCTTGGGGGTGCGTTTTGGGCGACGCGTACAAATCTGTGGAGGTATGAATCGTCCACCTTGCGATTTACCGCATACCGATATACGATAGTCTTGTGATTCAGCCTTTTCGAGATGCCGGCACCGAAAGGACATTTCAGCAGCAACCCTCGAAGCAGTTTCGGTCCATCGAAAAGACCGCTCTCCGTAAGCTCATGCAGCTGAATCAGGCGAGATCTCTTCGCGATTTAGCTGCGATTCCCGGCAACCGATTGGAAGCCCTGAGAGGCACGAAGAAGGGGGCAGCACAGCATTCGAATCAACGACCAGTACCGCGTCTGCTTCGCGTGGAAGGATGAAGATGCCTGCGACGTGGAGATTACCGACTACCATTAGGAATGCAATGTTATGGCTAACTTGATACCTGTTCCCCACCCCGGCGAAACGCTACGCGAGGACGTTCTCGAACCGCTTGGCATGAGCGTTAACCAACTCGCCAAATCGCTGGGTATCACGGCAACACGCCTCAATGATGTCGTGCGCGGACGCCGGCGAATCACAGCCGATACCGCCCTGCGCCTGGCTCGATACCTTGGGACCTCGGCCGAATTCTGGCTCGGCCTCCAACTCGAATACGACCTCCGCACCGCCCGACAAACCCGGCTCCGACAAATCGAGAAAGTGGTCCAACCGCGACCCGCCGCCGCTTAGGCGGCGAGGGTCGCGTCTCCGGGATCCCAACTGGCCGGCTCGCCACCGATATAGAGTTTTGCGCCAGGGGTGTAATCACCCACATATCCTCCAAACCGACTTCCGGGGCGCGACGCCCGACCAGATCAGCGAGTTGCGTGATACATCCAAGTGCTGCTGGGCGGATTGCCCTCGCGCACGAGAACCAGCATCCGTTGGCTGTTCGATGTCGGTGAGGTTCAGTTGCTGCGCTTCGGCACAACGCAATCCGGTAGCGTAAAGCGTGGCCAGCAGCGCCCGATGCTTCAGATTCGGCGTGGCATTGATCAGCGCCGTGACTTCCTCACGGCTCAGGACTGTCGGCAGTATGCGCCGCACCTTGGGATTGGCGATCTCCTGCACGAACCAGTACCGTTTGAGGGTGCGGGTGTAAAAGAACTTCAACGCCGCGGTTCGCTGCGCGAACGTCGACCAGGCGAGTTTCCTCTCGTCCAGTAAGTAGAGTTGATATCGCCGGATCGCCTCAGGTCCCAGTTTGTCCGGCGACTTGCCAAAGTAACGGGCGAAATCGGCCACGGTGTTTGTGTAAACGAGGATCGTGTTCGGGGAGTAGTTCCGAAGCCGGAGATCCTCGGTCATTCGTCTGCGTAGTTCGGTCATGAACGACCTCCTTTCGGTCGCTCAATGTTTTCAAACTACGCGCAACGCCGGGGGTGTTCTACCGCGCCAGCGGTCCTGCCGCGCAGCGGCTTAGTACAAGTCGCCATCCGGCCAGGAATTCAGTGCCATGCCACTCGACCTTTCTCGCAGTCGGAGATCGCCGAAGGGAACAAAGCGTACTGCGCCGCATGTGGCCAATCCGGCGGTAAAGGGGGGATGCCAGCGCACGAACGGGAGCTTGCGTTGCGGAAGTGATGCATGTTGAGGCATACTGACTCTATATGCCTCAGTCAGAAGCAACTACTCCAAGGCGGGGCCGAAAGGCCGGTCTGAACAAATCTAAACCGAAGCGCCGTACCATTCCCGGACCGCGGTATAGCGTCGGCCTTCCGTCCACGGTCGCCAGCCAGGTGGAACGATATGCCGAGACGGTTGACGCCAGCATGAGCAAGGCGATTGCCGCACTCGTGCGCCTTGGACTGGAAAGCCAGGCGAATCGGAAGCGTGAGTTCTTCAAAAGGCTAAAGGAGAACCTGGCCAAGGACGATCCAAAAGAACAGGACCGAATGGTGGATGAGTTCCGAACCTTAATCCTGGGGCGTTGAAGAATGCCAAAAATCCGGTGGGAGCGGCTTCCAAGGGAGAAGTGAGCCCACCTACGGGATCGTGCGAGGGAGCGAAGGGGTTCCCAGGGCGACCTGTTCGAACTGGCTGAGTGGAAGGCACAAGATCCGGACGTGCCGGACGGGGACTGGTACAAGGATTTCGGAACCTTCAAGCTCTGCGGCACCGGGAAGTTGCGAGTACCTTTCTGATGGCCGGGCCGTCCGCCAGAGGCAAGCGCCTGTGACCGCCGCTGCGCGTCGCGTTTTACGGAGAAGGGACAGATGCGAAACAACCGTCCGTAGGATCAAGTCCTGATACGTCCCGGTCCCGCCAGCCCACCGAAACGCCCCGCTCGTGGAAGTGAGTCGCAGGCCTCCATCCAGCCCCGCCCCCTCAACCCCTGCTATCGTGAAATCAATGT
>JAPKZC010000950.1 GCA_026394025.1 Candidatus Solibacter sp. | reverse complement strand
TTACTGCGCCTTCGCCGGCGCCGCGGCTACCCAGGACCCTCGGCAGTTTCAGGCTGCTGGCGCCGGGTTGGACAAGGCCATCGAAACCTGGCCGGCACCCACCCGCAAGAGCGCGCAGCGCGCGGCACCCGAGCCCGTGTCCACCGGGCTGCGCGTATTCGCCGTCATCGCCCGCCTGCACGCCGCTACCGATGTCGCGGTGGCCGCCGGTGCCCGCCAGGAAATCGCCGCGGCCTTGCAGTCGCCGTCCTGTAGTTCCCGCTTGATGTCCGCCGCCTTCTGCGGTGAGTTGGTGGCTGCCGGATCCCAATGGCTGGGTTGGATCGCCCTGCGCGGCAACCAACTGGACGAAGCGGCGCGCCATTTCACTCGGGCGCCCGGCTCCGGCTGGAGCCTGTGGGTGCAGGGCCGCCGCAGTTTCGACCACGCCGGCTATGGCGACGCGGCTGAGCAATACGCCACCGCCATCGATCGCTGGAAACCCGTCTGGCAGGGCGCGGGCCCCACAATCCTCCAAGCGCTCGGGCCGCGCCCTCAGCACGCATCCGCGCTCGCCGATTGGGGCGCTGCGCGCCTGCTGGCCGGCGATCTCCCCGGCGCCATCCTCACCCTGGATGCCTCCCTCCAGGCCGATTCCGCCAGTCCGTATGCGCTATTCCTGCGGGCCCGCGCCAAGGAACTCGCCGGCCGCAAGGACGCGGCGCTGGCGGACTTCAGCCTGGCCAGTCGTACCGCCTTTGCCGCAGCCCTGGATCTGGCCAGCGGCGAAGCCCACCTCTATCGCGGCATCGTCCTCTTTCGCCGTCAGGATTTCGCGCGCGCCGAGGAAGAATTCTCCAGCGCCCTGAATTTCGAGATGACGGGCGCTCTGCGCCCCGACGCACGCGCTTGGCGTCATCTGGCGGCAGTTGCGGGCGGCGCCTGCGGATCGGCCCGCCTGTCCCTGGAACTCGCGCTGGCCGCTGTCTCGCCCTTCTTCCCCCAGGACGAGGCCCGTTCCCTGGCCCTCGCGTGCAGCCCCGCATAAATCCTGTCCAGACCGCAAAACCAGTCGCGGAAAAGCGACTGCCGCCGCTGCCGGTGTGTGCTACAGTTCAGGATAAGATGGCATCTCGAAGCGTCAACAAAGTCATTCTGATCGGGCATCTCGGCAAAGATGCCGAAACCAAATTCACCCCCAGCGGAATCTCGATTTCCAAGTTTTCCCTGGCCACGAATCGTCGCACCAAAGACCAGGAGTCTGGCGAGTGGAAAGACGTCACCGATTGGCACAATATCGCCATGTGGCGTACCGAAAATGTCGCCAGTTTCCTGCTCAAAGGCAAGCAGATCTACCTGGAAGGTCGTCTCGAAACTCGCAGTTGGGAAGACAAGGAAGGGCAGAAGAAGTACATGACCGAAGTGGTCTGCGAAGCGCAAAGCCTGGTCTTGCTGGGCGGCGGTGGTGGCCGCGGCGACGCTCCCCCGGAGGGCGCTGGCGACTATGACCGGCCCGTTTCCATGCCCCGTTCCGCGCAGCGTCCGCCGGCAGCGTCCTCTTCGCAGCCACCCGAGGATTTCAATCAGGGCATCACGGACGACGACGTCCCGTTTTAAGACAGGGATCCCGCACCCGGATCCGGGTGCCAGTTCAGGTCTCGCCTATTCGATCGCGGGACTGGGTCGCGTCTGACGTCGCCCGGTGGGGTGGGCCTTCCGGAGCTCCTCCAGCACTCTGGGCGGGCGCCCGCGCCGCGCTGCCTTCGCCTGCAACCGTTCGAGGCTGAGGATGGCTGCGTCCAGGTGCACCACTTCCCTACGTAGTTGTTCCAGTACTTTGGAGAGGTCCATTACCTTGCCACTACCCAGCATAGTACGGAACAGCACCCAAAGAAATCGGGAATTCCTGACCGTTGGTCGGAAATGTCCTCTCCTGCGAGCCTCGGAACTGCCTACACCCTCGCATTGCTCAGCAACGGATCCTCCGCCATCTCCACCGGGTCTTGGAACGTCTGGAGCGAGTCGAGCGACTCCAGCACCCTCTCTAGCAGGCTATCGGTCTGTGACACCGTGGTCTTCAGAACTTCGATGGAATGTGCTTGCTTGGTCAGGCGAAATTGTTCCATGGCAGCCACGATTTGGCCGGTAGATGGGACGTCTCTCAGCCTGCTGGCGTGCTCTTCCAGGCGAATCTCAACCTCGGCGAAGCGTGCCGCGTCGGCAGCCTCCCGCGCCCGCAAGCGGGCTTCCAGTCCGGCCAGCGAGCGCTTCAATTCGTCGGCAGCGACTGAATCCATACCGCCGCGTTCGCGCCGTGGCAGGGTAATGGCTGCCGCCGCAACTCCCACCAGAAAAAACGCCACACGCGGTACATAGTTGAGAACTCGTGACATAGCTGATCCACTTATAGTATGACCGTTATATGAAAGCAAGGCCTACTCCTGGTAGGGGAAGTACTGGGTACGTACCGCGATTGCGGGCGGCTCCGTAGTGCTGCATGCTGGTTAGGGAAGATCCGCCACTACGGGAGACCTCTGGTTGAATCACTGCGTGGAATCCGTGTCCATGCGAAAGCGGTACGTCGTATGTCCGTTGCTCTTGGAATGCGACTTCCACGGCCGGGTGCTCTGGATGAGCAACCTCGCCCGCACGGCCTTGCGCAATCCGAAGCACTTGTCTGATGCCATTATGCGCCGCCAACCGCTGCCGCAAATCAGCCATGAGATCGAAGTTTCCCCCCTGCGCTTCTGGCCGGTCTGGCGCTCAATGGACACCGTGCTGATCGGAGCCCAGGCGGTGGAATTGCAGCCTGCGGACACCCAGGACCTCTTCGGGCTCCAGAGCCGGCTCACCCTTCATTTCCTCCAACTGCTGGGGTTTGAGCGGCGTCTGTTTGCCCGCGCGCAACAACGGCGCGGGCGCGGCGGACGAAAAGTCGTACGCCAGATTGAGATGGAACGCCAGCGATTGGGGCGCGAACTCCATACCGGCGTCGGCCAGATGCTGGCTGCCATCCGTCTGCAACTCGAAGTCATCGCCACCGAACTGCCGTCGCCCCCCGCCAACGTCGCGCAGGCGCTGCGCAGCATTTCTACCCTTTCGGCGGATACGTTGGAGCAGGTCCGCGATATCTCCAGGCGGGTGCATCCACCTGAGTGGCAGAGGCTTACGCTGGAATCGGCAATCCGCCAGTTGTGGGAAATCAGCGGTGTTCCGCAACGCTTCGAGGCATCCTTTCAAATCGATCCCTTACCCTGGGAACCACACCTGGAAGTGAAGATCCTGTTCTACCGTGGTTTGCAGGAAGCGCTCTCCAACCTGGTGCGTCACTCTCAGGCTACGCGCGTCCTGGTGGCGCTCGAACTCCGTGCCGGCCAACTCGTCCTCAGCATCCACGACAACGGCGTGGGGTTCGATGTCGAGCGCATGTCTTTCGCTCCCGCCAGTGTGGTCTCCGGCATCGGTTTGCGCTCCATCCGCGAAACTGCGGAAGAACTGGGCGGCAAATTAGAAGTGGAAAGTGGTCCCAATGGCACTAAACTGGTAATATCCGTAGCACCATTCCCGGTAGATTCGTAGCACCCTATTGGCTTTAGGGGCAGCATCGCGCCCGCGCCGCTCGAAGGTCGCTCTGCCGCGAGGCGCGGAACCGAAGGAGAACCATGCAGGAACTGGCCGCAACGACGGTGGTATTGGCGGACGACCATGCCATTGTGAGGGAAGGTATCGCCGCCCTCTGCACCTCCCATGGTATGCGCGTCCTGGGCCAGGTGGCCGATGGTGGCGCGGCCATCGAGATGATCGCCGCCCTGAACCCGGATTTCGCCATTCTCGACCTGCACATGCCGCTGGTGACCGGCGTTGAAGCCATCCGCAGGCTGCGCGCCTCGGGCTGCACCGTCAAACTGATGATCCTCTCCATCAGCCGCGAGGAAAGCACCGTAATGGAAGCCTTGCGCGCCGGCGCCGACGCCTACCTCCTCAAAGACGGTCCTGGGCGTCATCTGCTGGACGCCATCAACTTCGTACGGGATGGGGGGGTGTACGTCTCGCCCATGCTGCGCGGCGCCGGGCTGTTCGCCAAAGCCGAAAAAGGCCGTCCCGAGGAGCCGCTGGCCGCCCTCAGTCCCCGCGAAATGGAGGTCTTCTCCTATCTCGTGAACGGGCTCCGCGCCAAGGATATCGCCGAATTGCTGGAGATCAGCCCCAAAACAGTCGATACCTACCGCGCCAGCCTGATGCGTAAACTCAACGTTCACGACCTCGTGGGGCTGGTCAAGTTCGCCATCGAGCGCAAGCTTACGACAACATCTCCTCAGCGCTAAGGGTGGAGCACTTCGTCCTGAGACGGCTCTGCTCTTGCTGGTACCGTTCCAGAGCGCCAATCAAATTGTCTACGGCGGACCTGCGCGCGTACAAGCGCGCCAATGCACGCCACCGAACATCGTCTGGTGACTTCACCCGGTGCAATTGATCGACGTGGTCTCGAAGTTTAGCAGTGGCCAACGCTGTCATCAGGCTATTCCTAATAGTACGGGATTTCCCTATCGATCGTCAGAATACATGTGAAAACTCACAAATGCAAGACCTATTTGTGTATTTCGGATGAAATTATCTCTAAATTATTTTAATGTCAAGTGACAGGCCTCGCGAAATGGCGCGTTTTCCATCGTCAAATACCCCAGCACGGGTCCCATGGACAAGGTGAATCCCTGAGCCCAAAACTCCCGAGCCGTCGTGAGCATGAAAACACTACCCAGCGGGATTTCACCCAGCAGCTCCGGTGTTTTCACCCAACCTTGACAGTAGGGAAAGTCCTCACTGCCATGCTGGATTTTCCATCACACACATAACAAAAGGCTTCCAGGTCCGATTCCGAAAGCGGCGGTTTGGAGTGGCGAGTGCTTTGATACTTCTGCTCGGCGGTTTCAGCTTGGTTGCGGTATGGTCAGGGTACTCATCCTCACCATGTCGGTTTGCGGGACAGATTACGATTTAAATTGGAGATAAGTATGCGGATTCCTACTTCGGTGTTCACGATTGGTAGATACGCGCTGGCGCTGGCAGTGGTCACGGGTTCCGTGGTTCTGATGAGCGCGCCCAAAAAGACTGCGTTCACGCCTCATGACAAGGCTTATTACGCCTCGGAAGCCACCGTGAATTTCGTTCGCCCCGGTCTGACGATGAAAATCGTCTCCACCGATATCGCGCAGAATGGCACGATCACCCTCAGGTACAAGATCACTGACCCAAAGGGACTGCCTCTGGACAGGGACGGCATCACCACGCCCGGCGCCGTCGCCGTGAGCTTCATCTGTGCCTACATCCCGAAAGGGCAGACACAGTTTGTCGCCTATACCACGCGCGTTCAGACCAGCCCCATCACCAAAGTGTCGGCAACTCAGGCCGGCTCGGATGCCGGCGGGACCACCAAGCAGGTGGCCGACGGAGAGTACACCTACACCTTCTCCACCAAGGCCGCCGGACCCGGCGGCGCGGCATGGGATCCCAGCCTGACGCATCGCGCCGGCATCTACGGGTCGCGCAACCTGACCGAGTTCGATCTGGGCACAGACCGCGATGACGACACCATGACCTGGGTCCCGGCCGGCGGCGCCGCCACCAACACCCGCGACGTGATCCGCACGCCGACCTGCAACAAGTGCCACGACGCCCTGGCGGCCCATGGCGGCACGCGCCGCAGTATGGAACTCTGCATCATGTGTCACACCCCGCAGACCATCGATCCCGATACCGGTAACACGGTGGACATGCCCGTAATGACCCACAAGATCCACATGGGGGACAGGCTGCCCAGCGTGATCGCCGGCACGCCGTACCAGATCATCGGGAACGGGCAGAGTCTTCACGACTATTCCTCGGTAGCGATGCCTTCCAATGTGCAGCGTTGCGAATTCTGCCACGAGCCCACCAAGACGGCGGGTGCGGCGCAGGCCGACCACTGGCTCACGAATCCGAATCGCGCGGCTTGCGGCGCCTGCCACGACGACGTGAACTTCGCCACCGGCAAGAACCACGTCAATCTGCCGCAGGTTTCCGATAACCAGTGCAGCCAGTGCCACATTCCGCAAGGCGAACTGGAATTCGACGCATCCATTAAGGGTGCGCACACGGTTGCCACCGAATCCACCACCCGCCCCGGCCTCGTTCTATCCATCAGCAAGGTGGATAACGGCGTTGCGGGCAAGGCCCCGACCGTCAGCTTCACCGTCAGAGACTACAAAGGCAACGGCATCAGCATGGCGCAGATGACTGGCGGACTGAACCGCTTAGGTTTGGTGTTGGCCGGTCCTACGATGGACTACGGCTACACCAGCTTCGGTTCCGATGTGACCTCTTCGGGTTACGTGTCGGAGAACCCGGTGCCGACGGCCAAGTGCGCCGGCGACGGCAGTTGCACCTACACGTTCACCCACGTGATACCGGCCAAGGCCACCGGCACGTATTCGATCGGCATCGAAGGCCGCCGCGAGCTTACGCTGCTGCCCGGTACGACTCAGCAACTGGTCACTGAATACGGCGCCGTGAACAAGGTCTTCAACTTCTCGGTGGATGGCTCCAGACTCGCCACCCGCCGCCAGGTAGTAGACATTGCCAAGTGCAACGGCTGCCACAGCAACCTCTCGCTGCACGGCGAAAACCGAAACCAGATCGAACAGTGCGTGCTGTGCCATAACCCGAGCGAGAACGATGGCGTTCGCCGCGCGGTCGCCGTCAATCCCGCGGACAAAGCCCAACCCAACCAGTCCGTCAACTTCGCCCTGATGATCCACAAGATCCACACCGGAGAAGGCTTGACGGCAGCCGGCCAAAGCTACACCATTGTCGGCTTCGGCGGCAGCCATAACGACTTTTCCGAAGTGCGTTATCCGGCCATGACCCTCAGCGGCTCAACCGCCAACACCGCCAAGTGCTACATGTGCCACGTCTCCAACTCCGAAGCCAACTTCCCCATCGGCAAGAACAACGTGCTGGATCCGCAGGGCAGGATCAGTCCCGTCGCGGCCACCACTTCGGCCTGCACGGGTTGCCACCTGAGCCTCTCGGCGCTCTCTCACTCGG
>JAPKZC010000107.1:4084-4418 GCA_026394025.1 Candidatus Solibacter sp. | reverse complement strand
TTGAAGCTGGAATCCACCAAGGCCCCCGCGGAAGTCTTCGTCATCGATCGCGTGGCGAAGCCAACGGAGAATTAACAGAACCGCGATTGTTACCGCACCAGCATGACGGATGTCTGCCAGAAGGCAGCTGCCTGAGCATTCGGATCGAGCACGGTTACCTGCAGGCGATACTCGCCGGTGGCCAATTGGTCCATCGGAATGCTGAGTTTGATCGGCATGGTGTTCAAGCGGTTGGCCACGCGCTCCGTGACGGTTACGGGCGCGGTCTCAAACGCCTTGGCGTCTCCGCGGTAAAACGTGACGAAGGCAGCCAGCGGGTGCGGGGGCTCGGCGC
>JAPKZC010000107.1:0-4044 GCA_026394025.1 Candidatus Solibacter sp. | reverse complement strand
CTTGCGGAATACGCGAGTGACGCTGGGGATCAGCTTCTGGCCTTCCTGCACCAGCGGATTGACGGTCTCCAGCACCTGCTTCTTCTCTTTGTCCTTGGTGGCGTTGAAGAGGGCGGCGTCCAGGTCGATGCGCTGGCTGCTGAGGACCACCGAGCTGATCGCGACTTTGGAATCCGCGGCATCGGGCTTGGGGTTCAGGTTGGGAATGGTCACCGACGTTTCGTAAGTGCCGATGCGGCCGGTTTCCGCGTCGCGCGCCAGGAACTTGATGCGGTAGCTGCCTGGCATCACGGTGAAGCCGGTATCGTAAGTGATGGGCCGGGTGGCGAGTTCGGCGGCGGTGGCGTCACTTAGCCTAATGTCGATCTTATCGCGGACGTTGTTGGCCGGCCCGCCGCTGCGGATCTCGCCCAGGAAATCGATGAGCGTATGCTCGGCGCCGCCGCGCTTCGCAAGGGCAAGCTCATGGCCGGGGATCTTGATGGCGATGGGCACGAAGTATTCAGCACGATTCAACTGAAAGTAATTCACTTCCATCGCCATGGTAAGTTCGGTAATCGGATCGCCGAGCATGAGTGCATCCTCGAGCTGCCGCTCTTTGTCGGCGGTGGTGAACTTCTTGAACTCCTTGCCGGCGAAGTAACTGCCGCGATACTCCAGCTCTGCCGAGAGTTCGCCGGTCAGCGTGACCTTGACCTTGCGCTGCCTGCCATCGAGGGCTGCGTTGGAAGTGTAGTAGCCCAACACGTAGTAGCTGACGATGGCCTTCTGTGCCTGCACGATGCCCAGGCTCAGGTCATTGGCGTCAAGCAGGGCTTTGCCACCCGTGTCCGCGGCCAACGACCAGAGGGTATCCTGGGTGCGCTGGAGGTGCGACATGACGGTCATCGCCCCCGTGCCGGAGTAGGCGCCGATCCCGCCCGGAGAGGGACGCGTGGCGTCACCCATGGGGGCCTGTGCGACAAGACCGCGCGCGTCCACGGTGAAGAATGAGACTCCGGCGCGGGTGGCGGCATTGACGGTGGCGCGGAGCTGCGCGTGATTGTCGGTGCCGTTGAGACGAAGCCCGCTGGCGAAGTAGATGAGCGACTTCTTTTCGTTGAGCGTCCCCAGCATCTTGGCGGCCGTCTGTAGCGCGGAGAGTTGGCGATCTGTGCGGAAGATGGCGAACTCTCCGCCGCTTTGGCCGAACGCGCCGTCCGCGAGAGGTTCGGGCACATTCTCGTCCTCGCCGACGATCATCGTTTGAAGCGTGGACAAGAGGCGTTCGCGGTCGCCGGTGAAGTCTTCGTGGACCATCACTTCGCCTCCCGAATACACCATGATGGCCAGCAGGTCGGCGGGTGTCATCTGTTTGCGAATGAAGACCTGCGCGGCGCCAATGGCGCGCGACTGGTCCGCCGGAGGCATGCCCGTCATATCGAAGTAGAGCGCCAGCAGGCGGCGGTCGGCGTAGCGTAGATCGAGCGGACGCTCCGCCGCGATCTGGGTGTGCGCGAGACGAGGGACGGGCGCCACGCGGTCCGAGATTGTGGGCGCAGGCTGGATTTCCTCCAGCCGCTGGAACTCCAGGAACGCGACGGTCTGGGGTATGCCGTTTTCGGTGACGGCAAAATCCTTCGCGGTGAGGCCCTCGATGGGCTTGCCGCTCTTGTCCTTCACGGTCACTTGCTGCACCACAAGGCGGGTTTCGGCGCGAAAAATGGGCGTGTCTTGAGGAGGGTGTGGGGCCTGCTGCGCGGCAATTGGGAAGATGGAGCACAGGAAGAGGTGAAGCAGCCGGCGCATGGTCAGAACCTCACTCGCAGCGATGTCTGGAGAGTCCGCATCTGGCCGGCGGGATTCGGCAGGCCGAATTGCGCGCTGGTGATGACGGTGTTCCAACTGGGGAACACAGGGTGATTCAGAGCGTTGGTGGCGTCCACGCGGAGGTCTGCGTTGAGGTGGTCGCCCCAGCGGAAGGTGCGGCCGGCGGAGGCGTTGAGGCTGAACTGCGCCGGGCCGGTGATGGTGTTGCGCCCCGCGTTGCCCCACTGTCCCGGCGGTGGGGCGGTGTAGGCGGCAGGGTTCAAATGGCGCCCCGAAGGCGCGTCATACGGATCCGCACCGGTATAGTGGGCCCGAATGCTGCCGGTAACGCCGGTACCGTGCACGGGCGAGAAGGACGTCGGCGTAAGCGGCAGTCCCGACCCGAGGTTGAGCTGGGTGGCGATGGTCCACTCGCGGAAGAGAGCTCCCGCGCGGCCGTTCGAAAGGAACCTGCCGGGCCCCCCCGCGGTGGTGAACTGCGTCTGGAAGACGGCCGCGTGGCGCTGGTCGAAGTTGGAGCGGGCACGTTCGGCGCTTAGGTCAAGCCAGTTCTGCGCGATCAGGAATCCGTTACCGCCCAGCGCGGCATTGTCGATGCCCTTGGCCCACGTGTATTGCGCCTCGGCGGTGAGACCCCGGCGCAGGCGGCGGCGCAACTGGAAGGTGCCGGCCTGGCGGGACGAATTACCATTCGACGTCATATAGGAATAGCCGCTTGGGCAGGTGGCGCAGGGGTTCACGGCGCCGGCTGGAAACGTGTTCGGCAGAAACTGCTGCACGCCGCGTGTCCCTTTGATCCCCAGATACGTCGCCACCATCTGGAGGGCGAAGCGCAGGTCGCGCTGCACCGAAAGCTGCCAGTTCTGCGCGTAGCCGGTCCGGAACCTCGGGTCGATAGCGAAGGTGGTGTTAAGGATGTTGGGCGAACCCCGGAACCCGTCGGCGAGCGTCAGCGGATTGGCTGCGCTGTTTTGCACGCGTAGGCTGGTGGAAAGCGGCGCCTGCTGGGCCATTTGGGTGGCGACGGACTGATAGAGCGCGTTGTCGTAGTAGACGCCGTAACCGCCGCGCACCACCATCGGCGACGCGGCGAACGGCCGCCACGCGAATCCGATGCGCGGAGAAATATTGTTCCGGTCGGGCCGGATGAGCGGGCCGGCGGAGCTCGCCACAATCGGACTGGCCGAAGCGAAGTGGTTCGCTACGGCCAGATTCACCAGCCGCCCATAGAGTTCCGCGACCGGCGAGTTGTACTCGTAGCGCACGCCGAGTGTCAGCGAGAAACCGGAGCGAAAGCGCCAGTCGTCGGAGATATAGGCATCCCACGAGTTCGCGCGGAAATACTTGTCGGCGTTGCCGAACGCAATCGACGCGGTGTCCGGCACGCCGAAGAGGAATCCGGCGAGGTCGCTTCCGGCCGCGGCTCCGGTGAAGGTGAACGTGCCACGTGGATCCTGCTGGGAGAGTATGTTCCATTGCTGGCGGCGGAAATCGAAACCGCTGGTGACGTTGTGCAGGCCGCGGCCGCGGAAGACTTCGACCGAAACCCCCTGCGTCTGGTTACGGGGGGACGAATACTGGGTTTCCCCCAACGCCGCAATGCCGTTGGCGAAGTTGAGCGCAGGCGGACCCCAGTTGAGCGGGTCCTGGTTGTTGCCGGTAATGCCCGCGGCGCCGGAGACATTGAAACGCTGCGCGAAGAAAGGCACGTTCCGCCCGGAGCTTCGGCTGAACTGGTAGCCGAGATTCACGAAGAACTGCGACCTGAAGTTGTGACGCCAGTTGACCGTCGATGCGCCGGAGAACTGGCGGCCGGTTGCCAGAAATCCGAAGAGGTTGGGATTGTCGGTGCGCGAACTTTGCAGTTGCAGGGTGCCGGCGAGATTGTTCTTCCGGCCCAACTGGCGGTTCACGCGGAACTGCAAGCTGTCCTGATGAAGGCTGTTGACGGTGGGCACTTGAAAGTTGTAGCGGGCCTGCCCATCGAAGTTGGGCAGCGGATAAAGGCCGAGCAGCGTGCGCGCCTGCGGGCTGATGCGGCTCAGCGGGATTCGATTGCCGGGGAGGGGGAGGCCCGTCGCGGGGTCCGTCACCTGCACCGGCAGGCCCTGCGGAGTGAGGGTCCGCGAGAAATCGCCTTCGCGTTCAGCGGGCGTGGGCATCAGGGCGGATTGCAGGGTGGCGTTCCGATTGCGCGTCCATTGGTAGTTCAGCGTGAACTGCGGCCCATTGCGC
>JAPKZC010001042.1 GCA_026394025.1 Candidatus Solibacter sp. | reverse complement strand
GAAGATGCTGGCCGAGATTGGCTCCAGGGATAAGGTACCGGCCTACATCGACAAGGTAAAGGCCGGCGAATACAAACTGATGGGCTTTGGACACCGAATCTACAAGAACTACGACCCCCGCGCCCGCATTATCAAATGGGCCGCGGACAAGGTGTTCGAGGTCACCGGCAGGAATCCGAAGCTCGAAATCGCACTGGAGTTGGAGCGCATCGCCTTGCAAGACGACTACTTCATCAAGCGCAAGCTCTACCCCAACGTGGATTTCTACTCCGGGATCATCTACCAGGCGATGGGCTTCAGACCGGAGATGTTCACGGTGCTGTTCGCCATCCCGCGGACGGCCGGCTGGCTCGCGCAGTGGCAGGAAATGCTCGCCGACGGCGAGCAGAAGATCGCGCGCCCGCGGCAGGTGTACACCGGCCACGCGGAGCGGGATTTTGTGCCGTTGGAGAAGCGAGGCGCCCCGGCAGCCCACGCTACTCCATAGTGTGAGCCGCTCCTGGAGACCGCGCCTTCAGGGGCGGCTTACGCCTGAACGTCCGCACCGGCCTCCTCCGCCGCCGGCATGCGAATGGTGAAGGTGCTGCCTTTGCCCACCTCGCTCCGGACCGAAATGGCCCCGCGGTGTGTGGTCACGATGCCGTACGCGATGGACAAGCCGAGGCCTGTTCCCTGCCCGCTTTCCTTGGTGGTGAAGAACGGATCGAAGATCCGGTCGATCTGTTCCGGCGGTATGCCGCGGCCGGTGTCGGAGATCGCCACCTCGACGGATTTGCCTGCCCGGTTGTGACGCGAGGTGATCGTAATCGAGCCTCGCTCGTCCATCGCCTGAACCGCATTAACGATGATGTTCATGAAGACCTGCTGGAACTGGGATTTGTCCGCCATGACCGCGGGCAGGTCGGGATCCAGGTCGCGGATGATGTCGATGTTGAAGAACAGCGCCTGTTTCGCCCACAGCGACAGCATGTCCCGCAGGATTCGGTTGAGGTCGATCCTTTCGGTATTGGCCTTCGACTGCCGCGAAAACTCCAGCAGGCCCTTCACAATGTCGCGGCAGCGTTCTGTCTGACGGATCACTTCCTCCAGCATCTCCCGGTTCGGATCCTCCTTCTTCATATCTTCCACCGTGAGCCCGGTCAAGGCCAGGATACCGCCCAGCGGATTGTTGATCTCGTGCGCCACCCCGGCGGCCAGCATGCCGAGCGATGCCAGTCTCTCCGACTGAGCCACGCGCGCTTGCATCGCCACCAGCTCCTCGGTGCGCTGTTTCACTTTTTCTTCGAGCGTCCGGCCCCACTCTTCCAGATCCCCTTTCATCTGCCGCAGGCTCTTGAGCATGGCGTTGAAGGAATCGGCCAGCAAGGCGATCTCACCCGGGGAATTCGACTGAACCTCCTGGTCGAACCGTCCGGCGCTGATATTCCGCGTGGCGAAGACCATCTCCCCGAGGGGGCGGGTGATATTCCGGATCATGTAATACGTAATGCCGATGATCAGCAGAAACCCGATGGTGGCGAGCAGGAAGAAGGAGAGGATCACGCTGTTCCGGATCGAGGTGTACGTGCTTTCCAGAATACCGACGGAGAGCATGCCGATCACCTCGCCCACATAGTTGCGAATCGGGTCGTATTCGCTGATGTACCACTGCTTCACCACAAAGGCCCGGCCCCTCCATGATTCGCCGCGCTTCAGTACCGTCTCGCGGACTTCGGCGGATGCCTCTGTGCCCACCGCCCGTTCTCCGGCCACGGTCCGGACATTGGTCGCGATCCGGTATCCGTTCCGGAAAATGGTGACGGAGCCGCTATCCGCGTCCGCGAACCGGTCGCCGCGAAACAGTAGCGTCCAGACGCGGTCTACGATCACCGAGTTTCCGTTCAACAGGAGGCCGCCGTAAAGAACGCCTCGAACGTGGGCGGCGGGTCCCTCCACGGGCGCGGCCGCGATCAGCGTCATGCCTTCATTCACTTCCCCGTTCGCCGTCGTGGTCCTGGCACGGGCCGGCAGGCTGGCGTCCTCATCGGAAAGCTGGGCCGGGGAAAGCACCTCGGTGGCAGCCGCCACCTTACCGGCCAGCGCCGCCTTCACCACTGCGATCGCAGATCCATCCCCGGAACTGCCGCCTGGCCGGGACACACGCATGACAACCCGTCCGCTGGCATCGGTAAGGCTGAGGAAATCGAAGCCGGCATCCCGATGAATGCCTCGCATATAGGCGTACAAGGCCGCCTGGTCGCCGGTCTGGAGGTAGCGCTGGATCGTGGTGCCGGACGCGGCCACTTGCACCGACAGCCGGAGGGCCTGAAGTTGCTGTTCGTAGACCGTCTTCAACGTGGCGAAATCGTGGTTCACCGCCCGCCGCGCCTGCATCATGATGGTCGTGCTCACGATCCAGGAACCGACGAATGAGGTAACCAGTCCTCCGGCCCCCAGGACTACAAGGTAGCTCAGGATCAGGCGTGCCTTGAGCGAAAGCCTGTACGCTGCAAAGCTAACCCGCATGATGCTCTTTCATGTCGGCTGCCCGATTCTCTGGCGTATCTTCTCCACCAACTGAACCATGTCCACCGGTTTGGAGAGAAACTCATCGTGCGCCAGCCCGGCCCATTCCGGCGGGTTGCCGAAATCCGGCATTTGCGTGCCCAGCGCACTGAGCACGAATATCGGCACGCCCTTGAGGTCCTCCTGGCGGCGCATTTCCCGAATCGTGAAGAACCCTTCTGTTCTTTCCCCCATCATGATGTCCATGAGGATGAGGTCGGGCCGCTCCATTCTTGCCAGTTTCACGGCGTCGCTGCCGGTGTGCGCCTTCCTGACGGTGAAGCCGCTAGCTTCCAGGAACGACGCGATGGCTTCGACAAAATCCCTGTCGTCGTCGACAATCAGTATGCGCTTTGCCGCCGGTGTCATTCTGAACTCCCCGGTTTCGCGCTGTCCGCTTCGTGCCACGCAGGCAGACGCACCCGAAAGGTGGATCCCGCTCCAGGTTGGCTTTCGAAATCCAGGCTGCCGCTCATCTCGGAGACGATCCTTTTCGCGATATGCAGGCCGAGCCCAGTCCCCGTTGTCTTTTTGGCGCCGTCGTCCTTGATGCGGAAGAACTCGTCGAACAGGAAGGGCCGGTATTTGTCCGGCACCCCGATACCGGTGTCGGCCACGGTGACCACAACCTCGCCACCCGACAGACAGCCTGAGACCGTGACTGTGCCGCCAGGCCGGTTGTACTTGATGCCGTTCGTGATCAAGTTGTCAAACAGCACCGTCAGACAGTTCCAATCGCCGCCCACGCAGAGGGGCTCTTCGGAAAGGGCGGCGTGGAGCGAGACTCCCTCACCCGCTGCCATCTCCTCGTAGGTCTTTAGTATGCCGGGAAGAAGTTGCCTCAGGTCGACCTTAATCCGCTCTTTCATGAGCGCGCCACCCTCGACTCTGGCCAGCGTCAGCCAGTCGGCAATCAGGCTCTGTAGTTCTTCGGTCCGCTTAAGGCAACGGTCAAGCCATTCCTCTCTCTTTGCGGCCACCTCACCTGTATCGCCAAGGTGCTTCAACACATCCAGGTATTGATGGATCGCCACCAGCGGCGTCCGGAGCTGATGGGATACGAAGGTGACGAAGCGCCGTTTGAGCATGGCGCGCTCGATCTCGCACCGCTGGGACTCGAGCGAGAGCCGGCGCCGCTCCAACCCCCGGTTGACAATCAATCGCAGCTCATCCGGGGAGAATGGCTTTGGCAGGAAATCATAGGCCCCGCACTTCATCGCCTCCACCGCGGTGTCGATGGTAGCGTACCCCGTAATCACCACAATGGTGATCTGGGGGTCAATCTCATGGACGCGGGAAGTCACCTCGATGCCGCTGATTCCTGGCATCTTGAGGTCAACCACAATCAGGCCCGGCTTCAACCGTCCGATGCCTGCCAAGCCTCGAGTCCCGTCCTCGAAGGCCTCGACGCGGACACCCATCTTCGACAAGATCTTGCAGCATGAGAGCCGCATAGCGTAGTCATCGTCGATGACTACAACCGTCTCTGGCGCATCAGCTTCACCCATCGCACCTTCTACCGAACCGCCGGGCCAGGATTCCGGCGGATCTCAGTTCGAGGCCCCTTTCCCAACCCCCACTGTCCTCTCCAGAACTTCGAGAAATCTGGGAATATCGAGGGGCTTCGTGAGGTATCTGTCGGGCCGAATCATCTCGGCCTCGGGCGACATCGGGAAGCGCTCATCCGGGCTCTCCTCAATGGAAGAGACCATCAACACCGGGACCTGGCGATACTCCGCGTATTCGTCCAGGTATTTGAGCGCATGGGTAACGCCGTACCCCTCCGTTGATGTCTCCATCATGATGTCTACCAGGATGGCATCTGGTTTGTGTTCTACGATCATCCGCAAGCCTTCGTGTCCGGACACGGCTTCGAACACTTCGTAGCCGTGACCTTCGAGAAGAGATCTCAAGGAGATCCGGAAGTCTTGATCGTCATCGATCAGGAGTACTTTCGCGGACATGTAAGCCTCCTTCCCGCCGGCGGCACCTCGGCCACTCGTCAGTCCTGCGCCAGGAACCGCCCGGCATGATTATAGGACAAGTGACCCTGAAATTGAAGCCCGAACTGCGCAGGAGACCGCAAGTTACCAAATATGCACCTCCCCAATCAGGCAATTCCGGCACCCGGGCTCATGCGTCTTGAGCGTCTCCGGGATCCTCTCCGGCCGGATCTGCCGCCACTCCACCGTCTTCATCCCCCGCTCATCAGGGCCGGTGTGTGTGAGGTCTGATCAATTTTCGGTGTTTCAGGTATTAAGGCCGATTTTTCTGTTGCTTGTTGGGCCGCTAGGTGTATACTTAGCCCGACAGGAATTCCAAACTGGAAATCCTGGGAAGAACCGCCTGTCGTGGAGGATGTTAGCAGGAACGCGCAGGCATGTGGCCTCGCCGTCGGTGAGGGCGAGGTTGCTTCTGGTGGCTGGGTGCGTCCGAAATCCGAGTCGTGCCGGGCGCGCCAGGGGAGGAGTGTGTGAAATGCCGTCCTCTTGTCCGAAGTGCCACAGGGTGCTGGAAGAAGACGAGATCTGCTGCGCGCAAGTCCGCTACGCGTGGCGGTGCTTGAGTTGTTTCAAACTGACCACCGGCCTTGTTGTCCCCTACGGGAAGTGTTTCATGTGCGGTGGCGAACTGGAGGTGATTCCGGATCGCGATCTGGGCGATTGCATGCGCTTCCACGCCATCCGCGACGCCGTGCAGTTCGAACTGAATTCATACCATTTCTTCAAGCTAGCGCGAGAAAGGGCCACAAAACCGGAGCAGTGCATCTTGCTCGAGCGCTTTTACGAAGCCGGACTGGAACACCTCTACGAATTGGAAGAGAAATACCACGCCCACCTGGATCGGGAAATGGTCGAGTTCGCCTCAAACGAAGAGACGCTGCTCTCGGACTGGCCGTTCCGGGGCATCCGAGTGAATGAGAACTCGGGGCTCGCAGATCTATATGAAGTGGCGCTGGAAATGGAGCAGCGCGCGCGGGACCATTTCCGTCGGCTGGCGAGCCAATTCCCGGTGGGGCTCGAAAACGAACTGTGTAGAGAGGTGGCTGCCGAAGAAGCCGAGTACGTAGCCATGCTTCAGACGGAACTGGAGCAGCTCACCTGATTGCCCTTGTCGGTGCGACCTCGCGGCGAGGCGTTCGTCAGTACTGTTGCCAGATTCGGACGCACCTGTCCAACGAAAAGCACCCGCCGGAGTGAGGGTCGGCAACCGCCGGTTTTCAAAGCCCGAATTTCCCCTTTTTCATGCGCTGTACGAGCAGGATCAGCTCACGGTCCCGCGCGTTGCTGCAGGGCGCATCGCACGCCTCCAGGTCATCCAGGTGGAGGCAGTGCGCCCTGCATTGGTCAGTACCCATCAACCTGGCAGGCGGGTCGGCCGGTTCCGATTCGGGCAGCAGGTGTCGCAGCCGCCTGGAGAGGACCGAGATGGAACTGCCGCAACCGTGCTCGAATACCATCAGGTTGAAATCCGGATTGGCGATCTCGGACTGCAGGCCCAGCAGACGCACGGCCGGATCCAGGACGAACCTCTCCCAGCTCGGCCATGCGCGTCTGCAAGACCCGCAGATCTGGAAGGGTCCAGCTGCGCACACGACGTTCATTGGTAGATTATGGCGCGGTATCAGCGTTTGGCGCCAGCCTTTTTCCATCAGCTCATCCCGTTTTCACACCGTGCTTGCGGTTTTCCCGCACACGGGATTGGAAAATGAGAGCAACCGACCAGGCCAAAATGGAAATCCTGGCGGAGACGATGGATGGAGAAGATGACGAAAGAAGATACGTTCAACGCGGCCAAAATCGGCGTTTGGTCAGGTATTTGCGGGCATGATCGAGAGTGGTGACGACGTCCCTGGCCCTGTTTGGCGTCAAGTTGACGCAGCGTAGGCCGGCGCAATCCAACTCCCGAATGGTCGCCTCGGAAACTGTCGCCAAATGCGTTCGCGAAGAGATATCCGAGCTTTCGCTCGGATGCACCTGGCGGAACCCTATGCCACGGCTATCTCCGCCACTTCATCTCACCGTCCACTACGGTGGCCATGGGGCCGCCGTGGAACGTTCTGCCATGGAAGGGGGAATTGCGGCTGCGGGAGGCGGATTGATTCACGTCGTAGGTCCACTCCACGTCGGTGCTGAACACCGTCACGTCGCCCGGCGCGCCCGGCGCCAGCGTGCCGCGTCCCAGGCGCATCACCCCTTCCGGACCGGTGGTGAACAACTCCACCAGGCGCGACAGGGTGATCTTCCCTGCCGCCACCAGTTCTTCCAACGCCAACGCAATCGCCGTTTCCAGGCCGATGATGCCGAACGGGCAGCGCTCGAATTCCTGCATCTTTTCCGACCCCGGATGCGGCGCGTGGTCGGTGGCAATCGCGCTGATCGTGCCCGCCGCCAAGCCCTCCACAATGGCGTCGCGATGGCCGCACGAACGCAAGGGCGGCTTCATTCTGTAATTGCTGTCATACGCCGGCATGCCGGCATCGGTCAGGGAGAAGTGGTGCGGCGTCGCCTCGCAGGTCACCGGGAGCCCGTGTTGGCGCGCGTAATCCACCATGGCGACGGCGTTGCGCGTGGAAATGTGCGCCACGTGGTAGCGCGCTCCAGTCAGTTGTGCCAGCACCAGGTCGCGCGCCACCATCACGTCTTCGCTGGCCGCCGGAATGCCGCGCAGGCCCCAGCGGACGCTCTGCACGCCCTCGTGCATATCGCCGCCGGCGCTCAGGTTGAGATCTTCGCAGTGCTGGATGATGGGCAGATCGTAGCTGCGCGCGAACTCCATGGCGCGGCGCATCACGCGCGCATTCATCACCGGCAACCCGTCGTCGCTGATCGCCACCGCGCCCGCCGCCTTCATGCCGCCGATGGCCGACAGTTCCTCGCCCGCGCTTCCCTTGGTGATGGCGCCGATGGGGAACACGTTGACCAGTGCCTTGCTGCGCGCCCGCTCCACGATGTAGCTGGTCACCAGGGCGCTATCGTTCACCGGTTTGGTGTTGGGCATGCAGCAGATGGACGTGAAGCCGCCCGCCGCCGCCGCCCGCGACCCGCTCTCGATGGTTTCGGCGTGCTCGAACCCCGGCTCACGCAGATGCACGTGCATATCGATGAAGCCCGGCGCCACGATCATCCCCGTGGCGTCGAACACCTCCGCCTTCGGCGAGGAGAGGTTGGGGGCGACGCCCGCGACGCGCCCGTCCACAATCAGCACGTCCGCCACGCGGTCCGTGTTCGAAGACGGGTCGATCACCCTACCGTTTCTGATCACGATCGGCATGCTATCCAATCACCTTTTCGAGTACCGCCATGCGCACCGCGATTCCGTTCTCCACCTGGTTGAGGATCACCGACCGCTGGAAATCCGCCACCTCGCTGGAGAGCTCCCGCCCGCGATTGATGGGCCCCGGATGCATCACGATGGCTTCCGGTTTGGCCAGGTCCATGTGCTCCAGTTGCAGGCCGTAGAAGCGGAAATACTCGCTGGCCGGAAAATTCGCCTCGTGCTGGCGCTCCAGTTGCACGCGCAGCATCATGATCACGTCGGCATCCTGGATGGCGTCGCGGATATCCGTGGTCAGGCGAACGCCGGGCGCAAGCTGCGCCAGTTCCACCGGCAACAGCGATGCAGGTCCGCATAGTACGATCTCGGCGCCGAACTTGGAGAGCAGGTGCACGTTGCTGCGCGCCACGCGGCTGTGCGCGATATCGCCGATGATGGCCACCTTGAGGCCGTCCAGGTGCCCGCAGCGGTCGAGAATGGTGCGCGCGTCCAGCAGCGCCTGGGTGGGATGTTCGTGGGTTCCGTCGCCGGCGTTGATGATGGGCGTGGGCAGATGGCGGGCCAGAAAGTGGGGAGCGCCGCTGGCCGCATGGCGCATCACGATGGCGTCGGGCCGCATCGCCCCCAGGGTATTCAGCGTATCCACCAGCGATTCGCCCTTGCTGACGCTGGACCCAGACGCGGTGATGGACACGGCGTCCGCGCCCAGGCGCTTGGCGGCGATCTCGAAGCTGGTCCGGGTGCGTGTGGACGCTTCGAAGAAGAGATTGACGATCATCTTGCCGCGCAGCGCGTCCAGTTTTTTCAAGCTCTGGCTCTGCATCGGCTGGAAATCTTTGGCGCGCGCCAGGATGGCGGCGATCTCGGCGCGGTCCAACTCCTCGATCCCGAGCAATCCGGCTGGCATGGCGCGTTACCCGGCCCTCTCCACCATCAGGACCTTCTCCACGCCGTCGATCTCCTGGAACTTGACCTCGATGATCTCGATATCGGTGGTCTGCACTTTGCGCCCGACGAAGCGCGCCTCAATCGGCAACTCGCGGTGACCGCGATCGATCAGCACCAGCAGTTGCACCCGGGCCGGCCGGCCGTGATCGAACAGCGCGTCCAGCGCGGCGCGGATGGTGCGGCCGGTGTACAGCACGTCGTCCACCAGGATGATGTCCTTGCCCGCCACGCTGAACGGAATCTCCGTGCCACTGACCACCGGTTTGGTTCCCACCGTGCTCAGATCGTCGCGATACAAGTTGATGTCGAGGATGCCCACCGGCACCTTCCGGTTTTCCAGGCTCTCGATCTTCGCCGAGAGCCGTTGCGCCAGCGGAACGCCGCGGCGCCGGATGCCAATAAAGGCAAGTTGATCCAGGTCTTTGGTCTTCTCCAGGATTTCGTGAGCCAGCCGTACCAGAGTCCGGTCGATCTCCGAGGCACTCATGAGTTGTGCTTTTTCGCGCGTAATGGACATAATGCTCCGATTGCCAGAGTATCACGGCGATGGGGCGGGGGTACCTTGGGGGACTTGGGGGGACTTGGGGGTAGTGTCTGAACTCAACTTTCAGACACTACCCCCTTGGGCGGGGTGCGCGACGCAGGGGTGGTGTCAGGTGGGTTTGCCTTTTTTGTGCCATAATTCTGAACGGATAGATACGGTCAGACAGGAAACCCTATGCCTGACGTTCTCGCTACCTTGGAAGCCGACCGATCCAAGCTCCTGGAGGAGTTCCTCCGCTTGGGCGATCTTCGGCCCGGTTCGATTACTGCCGTTGTCCGGCGCTGCGGTAAGCCTTCTTGTCATTGCGCCAAACCCAACGATGCCGGTCATGATCCCCAATTTCGCCTCACTCGCAGAGAAGCCGGCCGGACCGTTACCGAGTCCTTTCCCAATCCGGCCGCGCTTCGCAGAGCGCAACAGGAAGTCACAGAGTTCCATCGTCTCCAGAAGCTCAGCGAGGACTTAGTCAGCATCAACGAAAAGATCTGTGAGCTTCGCCCGGTCGTGCAGCAGCGGGGCGGCTGGACCGACCAGGAAAGAAAACGGCTGCTGCAATCAATCAGGAAATTGCCAGGGATGTAAACCAACTCCTGGTCCGGATCTTCGCACAGCGTCGCAACAGCGGCCGAACCGATCTGGAGGCCGTGGAGAGCGCATTGCGGGCAGCCCTCCATCAAGCTGGTGAAACCGCCTTGAGCGAACCGCTGCAGTACGCAGTCCCGGCGCTGGATCAGCGTCAGTTGCCGTGCCCATGTGGATATCATGCGCAGTATCAGGAACTGCGCTCCCAGCCGGTGCTGACGGTGCTCGGCCCAGCGCAGCTATCGCGCCCATATTACTTGTGTGCGCGATGCCACCGGGGACAGTTCCCTGCCGATGTGGAACTGGACGTGAAGGAAACGGAAGTCTCCCCCGGAGTGCGCCGCATGTTGGCTATGGTGGGGGCGGAGGTTCCCTTCGACCACGGGCGCCAACAGATGAAACTACTCGCCGATCTGGAGGTGACCACCAAAGCCGTGGAGCGGACGGCGGAAGCCATAGGCGAGGATATCGCCGCAGGCGAGCAGAAAGAGATCCAACGAGCCGTGCAATTGGATTTGCCCATGGTGGTGAGCAAAGCGGTTCCGATCCTGTACGTGCAAATGGACGGGACGGGAGTACCCGTGGTGAAGAAAGAGACGGTGGGCCGGCAAGGCAAGACGGAAGGCCAGCCCACCCATACCAGAGAGGTCAAGTTGGGATGCATCTTCACCCAGACCACCTGGGACAAAGAGGGGTTCCCCATCCGCGATCCGGATTCCACCACCTACGTCGGAGCCATCGAGCCCGCCGAAGAGTTTGGGAAGCGAATCTATGTGGAAGCCTGGAAGCGCGACTGGAGCCACGCGGAAAAGAAGGTTGTCATGGGTGATGGGGCCGACTGGATCTGGAATCTTGCCGAGCAACATTTTCCGGGTGCGGCGCAGATTGTCGATCTCTTTCACGCGCGCCAACACCTGTGGGAACTGGCTCGCAGACTGCACCCCAACGACGAAATCAACCAGAAAGCCTAAATCAAGATCCACCAGCGGAGACTGCTCGACAAGGTCGAAAAGCTCGTGGTCTCGCTTCGCTCCATCGATTCCGGCAATCCCGAGGTAGCCGACAAGATTCGTACCGAGGCAGATTACTTCGAGAGGAACGCGGATCGCATGCGGTACCCGAAGTTCCGCCGCGAACACCTCCTTGTCGGCTCTGGTGTGATCGAAGCCGGTTGCAAGACCGTGATCGGTTCTCGCCCCAAACAGTCCGGCATGTTCTGGACCGTCCGGGGAGCCAACGCCATCATTGCCCCGAGATGCCGCCATCTCAACGGCCGGCTTGAGGACCACTGGGNGGACTACTGGGAAGCACGCCGCCCGGCGGCTTGATCTCCACTTTTACGTCGCGCACCCATCGGGCTGGCGGGGCGCGCGACTTGAAAGTGGTGAAGTGGCTGGCTTCTTTTTCTTGTGGCCAATATCCGTGCGTATATAGTACGCTAGGATAAGAAGTTGCTATGACCACCCCAAAGTCTCTGGAGTTCCTGGAACAACAGCGCGGCAACATTGCCAATCAGATCGCGGCTCTCGGCGATTTACGTTGTGGATCGATCACTTCCACCACTGGCCGATGTGGCAAACCCAGCTGCCATTGCCATCAGCCCAAGGATCCAGGCCACGGTCCCAACCTCCGCCTGACCTTCAAGATAAACGGCAAGACTGTTACCGAATCCCTGCCCGACCAGCCCGCAACGCGAAAGGCCGAACGAGAAATCGCTGAATTCCGGAAACTGCAAGACCTGCATAAGGAACTGATCGAGGTCAACGCGCGGATCTGCCAACTGCGCCCGTCCGAACCGGACGTGCTTTCGCCAGAGGGGAAAAAACGGCTGAAGCGATCCAAAAGGAAGTTGCGCGAAGTAGACCAGTTGTTTCGCTCCAGCCCAAGTTCGTCACAAAATCGGCCGAAACCAGGCTAACTAAACCGTTCAGAATCAGTTCAGGCACTGGCCGAGTCTACACTACATTTGCGACGCAGTTCGAAGCGTTCCGGGAGGCTGATGCGGAGTTGGTGAAGGAGGGATCCCTGTTCAGGGTCGGGTTCGGTGATACGGCGGAGACGAAGCTCACGGCGTCGGCGGTGGGAAGGATGATGTCGGCGCTTTGCAGGGTGGAAAGCAAGGCGATGGCTTTCATCGGCGACAGTGGCACCTCATTATCGACACCGCTGGAGGTTTCTTTCGGAACCAGCGGTGGCCTGCGTTTTAACAGATACTTGAGCGGCACCCATAGCGCGTAGCCGAGAAATGCCACCATGACGTGGGCCTTTACCCGCGGCTCCAGTTGATGGAACAGGAGACGTATGGACAGTTGGCTTTTCAAAGCGCGAAACGCGGCCTCCGCTTGGGTGAGTTGCAAGTGCTGCGACCATAAATGCTCAACGGTTTCGGCCTTGAGGTCGGTGCGCATATAGGAGCCTGCGCGCAGTTTCCGCCAGCTCTGGCGATCTTCTTTGACTTGCCAGAACAGGCGTACGCCCTCGGGTGTGTCACCCAGCGCCACCTCGTACATGTCCCGCACCGAACCATGCCGAGCCTGAATGCCGCCCAGGCGCCGCTCCCTCTTGTTACGATCTTTCAGCCGGCCTGTCGCAATGGTTTTCGCCAAGCGCTTCAGGGCATCCTCCATCCGGCTCGAAAAGCGTTTGCGGATCGCTTTCTCCTTTTCCTGACGGCCCTCCGTGCGGCACAAGATATCAGTCTCCTCGCCTTGCGGAATCGCACCTGCTTGACTTTCACCTCCGGCCGTACCTGTGTCCAATCCACCTTGAGTAACTATAGCTGTGCTTCTTGCCGTCCTTGCTCCGATGGTTCGGCCGCAAAGACATTCTGGCCTGATCGTGTCATGAGACGGCTCCCCGGACAAGAGGGCAGGTCTGCACTACATCGCGATTTTCAGAAACTGCCGCTGCAAATACGAAAGTTACGCGTCGCTGCAACCTCAAAACCGACCACCACCCTAAGAGCGCATTGAGCAGCAGTTCGCCCAACACAATGGCGGAGAGGTACATGCAGAATTCGGTTTGCCGCGCGTCGGCCCGCATCGCGCCGGAGTTGAGAGCGGCCGCCGCCGGCCGTTTGGCGCGCGCCAGAATCGGCATCGCCACTACCGAAACCGCCGTCAGCGCGATACCCGCAATGCTACGGTGGGGGGCTTCGCGCATCCACAGGGCGTGTGTGGAATCGTAGGCAACATACAGCGCCAGCGCCACAAAACATGCGCCGACTATCCGC
>JAPKZC010001081.1 GCA_026394025.1 Candidatus Solibacter sp. | reverse complement strand
TTCTGCGCTTCAGCTTTGCCCACCGCTTCATTCTGCGTACTGTTCTCCGGTGGCCGGTCCGGACATCATTATACACCCGGTCTGTTGCGCGGCTGCCAACGAATGTCTCCCATAAGTGAAGTAACCATCCAAAGCCGCAGAGCAGCGCTCCAAGCGGGCACGGGAAGGACCTCTGATGAAGAACACCCTGTTACTACTGGGTGCCGTTGGCGGAGAACCCTAGTTCAGTCCTTGCCGGGCAGGCAGGATGAGGGTCTTCCCGGTTTTGTCACGGACCTTCAGGTAGCCGCCCTCCAAGATGACATCACCGATATCGCCAAAGTCCTGCGGGACGCTGGTGAAGCAAAACAGGAAGCGCGTAAGCATCTTGGATTTCGCCGGTAACCACTTGTAGGTTGGCGCATCCCGCGGGCTGCACGCGCGTCGCCCGTGTAGTGCATCCAACTCATCAGCCACGGGTAATCGCCGCGGCGGAAAACGTAGCCGAAGAGCAAATGCCGGTCCGGACGGAAGGCAGTGACGTATCCGAAGGTCCTGGCCGGGTCGATCAGGCAACTGGCCAGATCGAGCGAAGTCTCCCCGACCGGAACGGTAAGGAGGTTGAGCAGCCCTCCCTTGGTCAGCGGAGCCATGGGCCAGTCGAAGTCCTTCAAATAGGCGAGCTTCCCGGTGGAGCCGGCCTTCTGGGCGCGCACGCGGCAGCGTGTCGCCGGCATATCGACGGTGATCTTCCCCGGCTCCAGATAGGGGGGGCCCAGGGTAGCGTGCTCAGCCCAGGAAACGGGCCGATCAATGGCAAGGGCGCTCTCCAGTTCGCTGGTCACGTAGACGACGTTCTCTCCCTCCACCATCTCCACGGTCCGCGTGAGGGTCTCTTGGGCGAGGGGAAGCGTTAGTTGCATGGTCACCGAACGAACGGGGCCCGCCTCCTGGGAGGAGAGCACCCTCGCGGTTGTCCGGTTGGCCTCGCCATGGCCTGGCATCGCAGCCGCCCGCTCTGCCTCGGAAGGAGTTCCAAAGCCGTCGAGGGCGAGGAAGTGACCCATGGCAGCCAGCGGGCTGAGAGGCTCGCCGCCGCGGACCAAGAGTCTCAGAAACCTTGCACCGTTCAGGCCTATCGTCAACTCGAGCTTGTCGTTGGATAGCACGATGGTAGACTGCATGGCACCGGCGGACGGCGCTGGTTGAGCGAACAGCCCCGTGCCCAACAGGGCGAGAGCGACCAATCCCTTACACACAATTCCCATTTTGGACTCCAGAGTCCTGATCAGTATACACCCGGGCGCCGTCCCCGGCCTCCCCTCGTCCAGAAACGTGAAGGCGGCGGCTCCAGCCCACCGCCGCATCGGAATGCACGGAATGCACGCAGCCTATGTTGGATTGGGTGGGGCGTGTTATGATCTGCCTCTAGCTCACAAAGGAGTCCTCTCGCATGCGATTTCTCGCCGTATTCTGCCTGGTGTTGCTGGTGCTCAGTGCGCGCGAACCTCTCGCGCAACGCATCGCCCATACCGATCCCGCCCGTCGGCAGACGGTTAAGGCCGTTCATTCCGGGGCCGGCGAAATGGATTACCAGGTCCTGCTCGATAGCCACAGCCTGGACACCAACCTCTACTTCGTCCACCGCGGCATCCTCCAGCCGAAGAGCAGCCTCGGCAACCATTTTCACAACAACTGCGAGGAGATGTACGTCATCCTCGATGGCGAAGCCCAGTTTACCGTGGATGGCCGCACCTCTCAGCTCAAAGCTCCCGTCGGCGCCCCCTGCCGGCTCGGCCACTCGCACGCGCTCTACAACCCCACCGACAAGCCGGTGCAGTTCCTCAATATCAACGTTTCCATGCTCAAGGGCGAGAACGATGCGTTCAATACCGACGATCCCCGCGTGGACGTCCCGCTTGACCGTGTCCCATCCTTCATGACCGTCCACTTCGATCGCGCCCTGCTGCGCCCCGTCAACGCCATGTTCGGAGGCCAGGGCGCCGTTCAGTACCGCCGCGCAATCTCCCCTAGCCTGTACGTGGGGCCGTGGGCATACACCGACCATCTCCTCCTCCCGCCCGGCACCACCGTCGGGCAGCAGATTCATCGTGGCGTGGCCGAAGTCTACTTCGTGATGAGCGGCACCGGTACCGTCACCGTCGGCTCCGAAAGCGCCGCGATCAAAGAAGGCGATGCAATCCCTGTGCAGCTCAATGAGCCGCACACGTTTCAGAATCCCGGGACCGCGCCGTTGGAACTTCTGATCGTTGGCGTCTCGCGCGAACGGAACAAGGAAACGCAATAGCGCTCCTGACTCCGCGCGATCCCCCCATGCGATTGGGTGCCGGACCGGAGTTTACCCTCCTTGCGTCCTCTATCTTGGGAACGAGGGCTATCTGCCGGGTTGCAGATGCATCTCCATGAATTTTTCGAAATACTCCCAATCGCCCGCCAATGTGCCATGTCCGCCGGCATGCATGTGATAACCGATGGTGTGCAGAATCGGATGGCCGGCCTCCGGCATCCGGTTCGTACCCAGCCCTTCTTTTCCGAACAGACGATAGACCGGTTCGGCCGCGACCGCAGCTTCAAATTCGCCTTTGGGATCTGACCAGCCGTCGCCATCGCCGGTCTGCAAGAATACGGGCCGAGGTGCGATGAGGGCGACCAGCATGTGCGCATCCACCGGAAGCCGATCCACGTGAATCGCGAATTTTCCATAATTCGCGGCGAACTGGTAAGGGTATCGTGTGGGCGCGGTCAAATGTGCGATGGTCTCGCCGTAGTTGCGCCGGCTCAGCGCCGCGCCGCCCTCTCCGGAACAACTCGCGATCACCATTGCGAACCGGATATCGTGAGCTCCGGCCCACATTACCGTTTTTCCCAACCGTGAGACGCCGTAGATGGCAACCCGCTTCGCGTCCACGGACTTGTCGGTCTCCAGGTAATCCATTGCGCGGCTCATGCCCCACGCCCACGCGCTGATCGCGCCCCACTCATCGGGCGCTGGTTCGGTCTGTCCGGACTTCAGGTATTTCGCGCGCACGCCCAGCGGGACGCCGCCCAGGAAGTCCGGATCGATATCGCCATAGTAGATGCCGGCGACTCCGAAGCCTTTGGCGAGCAGGCCGTCGATTCTCATCCGTCCCAGAACTCCGCCGCGCGTCGCCGGGACCCTCTTCTTATCGCGCGACCACATTTCGCCTAGCTTGATATCCGGGTCGTCGAAAACGGCAGAATTGGGCGAGAAATTGATGGCCAGCAGCAAAGGCACGGGCTTGGCGGCGTTAGCGGGCAGATAGATCACCAGGTCCTCTTTGGGTCCGTTCTTGTCCGCCGAGAAGTAGACCGTGACCTGCCTGCGCAGCGCCTTTCCGCCCATCGCGGGCGTGCCTTTGTCGAAAACTTCGAAGCTCATGTCCTTTGGCCGGCGGGGAGTTCGCCCGTACTCGTTCTCTTCGAAGAGACTCAAGATTTCGGGACGGCGTTTGCCGGTCCACATCTTCGCCGTGCGCACGGGCCTTCCATCGGCGAGCACCAACGGGTCCGGCAGCGTGTACGAGCCGATCTTCGATTCGTCGTAGTTGACTGCTATACCTGCTACTTCCGTGGGCGGAGAGGCTGCCTTCTTTTGGGGCGGTGCTGGAACGTTCTGGTCAAGCGCCATGCAGCATGGGAATATTGCCGCGAACGCACATCGTCCAATCAGGTAGGGAAATCGGGTGGACATGACGCCATGGTAGTCCCACCTGCGTGACCTGTCATCGTTTTTCTTCGGCGTTCCCAACGGGATCGGGCCCACGTAGTACTCCTGTTCGTCCTTTTTGGAGCCAGATCCCGGCATTTGGCAACAGGCGCATCCCGTCTGCATGGCGGCAAGCGATATAGTTGAAGTATGTTCCGGGTGTATTCGTCGTTACTGATCTTGATGCTCTCTGGTTCCGCGATTACTGCCCAGGCGGTCGCGCCCAGCGTGCAAGCCAACGGAAGCGCTACCATCACCGCCAAGCCTAACCAGGCGCAGTTGGACGTGGGAGTGGTCACTAATGGCGCCAACGCTCAGGACGCTTCGCAGCAAAACGCCAGTTTGAGCAACTCTGTCCAGGCCGCGTTGAGCAAGGTGCTAGGCTCGGCGGGCACGCTGCAAACCGTGAGCTACTACGTGACACCGCGCTATAGCTCGACGCCCAACCAACCCTCGGTGATCATCGGCTACACGGCAAGCAATACCGTTCGCGTCACCACTACGGACCTGTCGCAGATCGGCCTGCTGATCGATGCCGCCAATCAAGCCGGCGCCAATAGTGTGGGCGGGTTGTCCTTCGGACTGCAAAACCCCGAGCCGCTTGTGGAACAGGCGCTGACGCAGGCCACCAAGCAGGCGACCGCGCATGCCGCCGCGATTGCCGCTGGCCTCGGCGGCAAATTGGGAGCCGTGTTGTCGGCGCAGGAAGGTTCTTCCTACGCGCCGATCGTGGTGGGATCCGCCAACGCCGGAGCCGCGGTGACCACACCCATTCAGACCGGTACCGTGACGGTGTACGCCACGGTGACGATCCGGGTAGAATTGGCGCAGTAGAACGCGGACCCGCGAGCGATCCTGCCTCATCGGGCATTTCCCCCCTTTCGCGCAGTCGAAGGATCGTGAGAACATCGCGTCGCATCTCCGGCGATTCGGCATGCGCCACGGTACCAGCGGTTGACCTCGCTCGGATTCCGGCACACGGCCGGGATTTGACGATCGATACGAACCGGCCCACCGCCTGCTTCAGACGGTGGCGATTGCCATCACAGCCCGGTGGTCCGTCAGCCTTCAGATATCCACGTCAATGGTGGGCTACAGTTACACGCGCCAGGCCGGGTTGTGTTTCTATGGAGGGAGGTCTATGACTACCCGTCGCGCATTTCTCGCCTCCGCTTCCGCTCTCGGCTTCCAGACCACACGCCTGTCCGCGGACGCCAAACTCACCAGTCAGCGGCCGCCCCTGGCGCAACGCAAATTCACCAGCCCCGCGGTGGAGAGCCGCATCGAGGAGATCAAGGGGACCATGGGCGACCCGGAACTAGGTCTTTGACCGCCTGAAAAGGTGTTAATGCTAGGATTCGGCACAAGTTGAGTATTCGAACGGGGCGCTACCCATGCTCTATGTCGGCCGGTATCCGCAGTTGTCTTTCCGGCGGTATCGGCTTTGTGCTCACCTGCGGCGTTTTGGGTGCGGAACGCCGAGGCTCGCGGTTTGCGATCCAAATTTGAATGCGGTCTGTGCGGTGCGTGATTCGTTCAGCCGCTGGTCCGTGGTTTCTTGTACCGGAATAGCTTTCTGGCCTTCTTGCGCGTGAACCGCCAGTTGATCTTGGTCCGTTTCCGGTTGGCCTTGCGGTTCCAAGCTTGGACTTCCCGTTGCAGCGTCTCCAGGTCCGGAATCCGCCTGCTTCCCAGACATTGCCGTGAGACTAAGCTGAGTTCGATTTCCGCCTGATCGAGCCAACTCCCGTGCTTGGGAGTGTAATGGACGGTGAGCCGATCCCAGAGAGAGCCACCCTTTCCCTCGCCGAAGTGAGTGACCAGCGACTTGCGGCAGTGGATATTCAGGTTATCCATGACGAGGTGGATGGTGTGGGCTTGCGGGTAGTGCTCTACGATTCGCTTCACCAGGCAGGCAAACTGGTAGCCAGAACGATCCGGTGTCGCCGTGGTGAAGTGGCGACCGGCCTTTGGTTCCACGGCGCCGAATATGTTGGCCGTGCCACACCGTTCATACTCATTGTCTTGCTTGGCCGGTTTCCCTGGTTTGGCCGGGATCGGCGGGCGCACGTCCGCGTGCAGCGACACAGGCTTCTCATCTACGCAAACGACGGGTTCGGCCGGATCGTAGGGCGTTTCATAGACGGCCAGCACGTCCTCCATCTTCTCGATGTATGCCCGGTCCAACTCCGCCACGCACCACATTTTTTTCCCGCCACGATTTCAAATCGTGGCTTTGTAACAAAATCCGGATTGTCTCTCGACCCACATCGGGCACCAGTTTTCGTTTGACCGCCTCTTCGGCCACCAGTCGGACCGTCCAGCGTGCCTGCCCTGTCGGCGGATTACTGCAGACCATGGCGACGATACGCTGCTTCTGGGAGTCGTCGAGAATTTGGCTCGGCCCAGGTCTCTGTCTCTCGTAAAGGGCTCGTTCTAGGCCGTTACTGTTGTAGCGATGGGCGATCTGGCGGATCGTCTTGGGGGTCAAGGGAAGGTTTTGCGCGGCCTGCGGCGCACTTACCCCGCGGGCAAGTTGCTGGAGCGCAAGCGCGCGCAGGATGACGCGCACCTGTTGAATGCCCCCTCGTAATAGCTGGCCGATCTGTGTGAGGTCCTTCGGCTTGATCTTAATTGGGATGGGCCGACGTGCCATACCCCAGTATGCAATAAAACATTTAAATATGGAAGTGTTTATGGCACTTCTTCAGGCGGTCGAAGACATTATCTGGAAGAAGTGGACCACGTGTGGGATCGGATTGTGAAGCTGGAGAAGGCGATTGACGAAGCCGTCCGCCATGCGCCGCCGCAGATCCGGGCCGTGATCGAAGCTCTGCAGGCCCTGCGTGGGGTCGCGCAAACCACGGCGGCAACCATCGTTTCCGAACTCGGTTCCTTGTCTCGCTTCCCAAACCCCCGGAAACTGATGGGCTACAGCGGTATGGTGGCGCGCGAGCACAGCAGCGGTAATCGGGTGCAACGCGGAGGCATCACGAAAACCGGCAATGGTCACCTCAGACGGGTCGTCGGGGAGGCGGCATGGGCGTATCAGCACCGACCGAACGTAATCGGCTTGCTGGCACGAAGGCAAAAGAGCCTGGCGATTAGCGAGCAAGCCAAGAAGATCGCCTGGAAGGCGCAACAGCGGCTCCATAAACGCTACAAAGCTATGTCGGCGCGGGGCAAGAACAAGAACCAGATCGTGACGGCGATTGGGCGGGAGCTACTGGGATTCATTTGGGCCATTGCCATCGAAACTGAAAAACACAAAAACAACAGAAGCTCGTTAACGCTGCTTAAGGCGGATGGAATGTTTTGCTGGATAGCAGAGCCGATGACAGCGCAGGGACCACGAAAAGGAGAACCCTCCTCAGCTTCTATGCGATACGGGCTTCGGCCCCAACCCGCGCGTCTAGTCCGAGGCTGCTCCCGACGGATCATGACCATGCGGTTCCGACCCGCGAATATCAGAGTGATCAATCGTCGCGTATGCTCCTGGGCTGTCGTCGGCCCTGCTGTCCAAAACCAAGCACGCTCCAAGCCCACCAGCGGAAACGTGTTCCCGCTACGCCGCCCGTCGACTGGTCCTGGGGTGCCAGAACGGTGCTCGCAGTCAAGGGTTCGCTTCGCCGCGCCAAACAGCGGCGCGCCCTTGACTACTGCGCGCCGTCCCGGCCGGAACGTTGTCGCGACGGGCGGCTCCGGCGGGAACACTTCGCGGCCCTACACACGTCAAAAAACAAAAGGCCGGCTTCCCTCCTGCGGAGGAAAACCGGCCTGAAACCAAACAGAACCCGTCAGACCCGGTAGGGTCTTGACAGGTCGCTCCATATCAGGAGTCAGGGCTCTCTTGTGTAATGTTGGGCGGCCAGGGTCCGGTTGCCCCGGTTCATGCGCAGGGCTTCTTCAATGGCTTGCCGTTCGATGTCCCGCCACAACAAAGGCCGGCGCTCATCGGCATGCAACATGGCAAGGTCGCCGGCAGTGACGCGCTCCTCGCAGAGGATTGCCATACGTTCCATGGCATTTTCGAGTTCGCGCACGTTGCCGGGCCACGGGTAGGACTGGAGAACCCTCACTGCATCCCTGGCGAGGACGGGGGGAGTCTTGCCAAATTCTACGGCTGCGCGGCGAAGGAAGTATTCGGCGAGGGGTCCGATGTCCGATATTCGTACATGGGCATATTCGAGTTCCAATTGCCAAGATGCTGTCCCGGACGAAAAGTGACAGCCCGAGAGCCTCTTGGCTGGCCGCTGTCAGCCGGCGGGCTTCCAAGGGTTGCCGCGTGTCACTATTTGCTGCGGTCTGCATCCTGGTTGATGGAGCCACTAATGGACACCCCAGGTTTCAAAACGATCCTTTGCCCCGTGGACTTCGGCGAACTCTCAGCTCACGCGCTGCGGCATGCCAACCTGCTGGCTGGCTGCGGCTATGCGAAAGTCATCGCCATCTACGCCAACTGGTTTGACGCTCCGGCCTATTTCACGGCGGGCCGAGTGGAGGAACTACAGAAACAGTACCGGGAAGCTGTCGTTGAAGCGGAGCTCAGCCTGAGAGCCTTCGTCGACTCGACTCTCGGTGAGAACGCCGGCAACGTGGAGACCCGCGTCGTCGAGGCTCTGCCCGCGGATGGTGTTCGGGAAGTGGCCGCCCGTACTGGCGCGGACCTGATCGTGATGGGGACGCACGGCCGGAGTGGATTCAACCGCTGGATGCTGGGTTCCGTGACCGAACGAATCTTGCGCGAGAGCCCGCTGCCGCTGCTTACCGTGCGTGCCGCTCCCCTTGGACCGGTTCGGCGCATTTTGAGCCCAATCGATGGCACGGAAACATCCCACAACGCCTTTCGCCTGGCCGCCCGCCTGGCCGCCTGCTTCAACGCCGGGATTACGGCGGTCTACGTTCACGAAAGTGGATCTGCCCAATCGGCGCCGGATCTGTGCAACTGGATTCCGGCCGAGGCGCGGCAACACTGCAACATCCGTGAGTTGGTTCGCCGTGGAGATCCGGCAGAGGAGATCGTTGCCCTCGCGTCGGAAGAGGTGTTCGACCTTTTGGTGATCGGAGCGCCACACCGGAGGTTCTTTGCAGGTCTGGTGATGGGCACCACTACTCAGCGTGCGGTTCGCCACGCCCCCTGCCCGGTTTTGACGGTGAGTGGCCCCGGAGAGGTTCGATCATGCCTGAATGGGTTGGCTTTGTTGGATTTCTGCTGCTCTACTTGATCGTGATGAAGTGGGTGTTACCCAAGCTGGGGGTGCCTACTTGAATGGCCAATTCCTGCGACGTCGCGGCGCGACGTAAAGAGACGGATCGGAAACCACCGGCCACACCGGCCACACCGGAAAGCGGGGACGCTGACTGGCTTGGGTTATCTTGAAGGGGGCGCACGACTATCATGCAGACTGGCAAAACTATTGAATATGGTTACGTGCGAGAGGTGGCGCTGGAGTTTGAAGAGGCCGTCGCCAAGATCGAAGCCGCGCTCAAGACCGAGGGCTTCGGGGTCCTCTGCCAGATCGACATTCAGGTAAAGTTGAAGGAGAAACTGGGGGTCGAGTTTCCGAAGTACCTCATCCTCGGCGCCTGCAACCCACCGATTGCCTACCAGGCTCTACAGCAGGAAATCAACCTGGGGCTGCTGCTGCCGTGCAATGCCGTTGTGTATCAGCAGGACGGCCGCATCTACGTAGGCGTTGTGGATGCGGCGAAGATGCTCTCCGTGGTCGGCAACCCGGCAATGGAAGCCATGGCGCGGCAGGTGAATGAAAAACTCCGCCGCGCCGTGGATCGCGTGGCCGCGCCGGTCGCAGCCTAGTGCGCTTCCCGTCATCCTCTGGCTACTTCGACGGCGCCTGCGGCGCGCCGTTGGGACAGTTTCCGCCCATACCGCGTTCCCGGCCGTTCATCGGGCCGCGTCCCTCGCCGACTGGCATTGCC
>JAPKZC010000185.1:2014-5991 GCA_026394025.1 Candidatus Solibacter sp. | reverse complement strand
CGCGCGCGTTAGCAAGCGGTTTCCCGATGAGTTAGTGGATTTCTGGAACGGCGCACTTAATCTCTTTACAGTAATCTCCTTCAGGTGCCTTTCACCAGAGCGAATGGCCGCGGAGGCCAAAGGCCTGCGAATCCACCCGTCAGAATGTCCGCCCGGTTCTTCATGAACTTTCGCACGCCGAATGCTTGCCCCACCTACCTCCCGGATTACAATAGGACTTCACCTGGAGCTTACATGCGCCGTTCGGTATTGTATTGCGGTGCCGTGTTGGCGATTTTCCTCCTGTCGCTGCCGTCCGGCTGGGCCGCGGCGGGCGAGGCGGCCATCCGCGAGGCGGCAGCGGCCCTGGCGCGGGGGGATTTCGTCTCCGCCGAACAGAAGCTGCGCGCCGAACTGCGCGACCATCCAGACGCAGTCGAGGCCATGGCCCTGCTCGGTGAGGCGCTCGACGGCCGGAAGAAGTCCGGCGAGGCGGAGGAGGTTCGCCGCCGCGCCTTGGTGGCGGCCGGGCGCAACCCCTCCGCCAACTATGCGGCTGGCATGGCGCTGGCGAATGCCGGCCGGTTCGAACGGGCCGAAGCGTTTCTGGCACGCGCGCTGGCAGCCGCGCCGGGAGATTTCAGAGTGCTCTACAACCTGGGTGTCGCGGCCACGTTCGCGGGCCACCACGAACGCGCGCGCGAGGTCCTGGAAACCGCCCTCCGGCAGCAGCCGAAGAACGTGGAGCCCAGCTTGCCCCGCCGCGGGCGGACGTCCAGAAACTGCTGGCCCTCACCACCGGCGACCTGGGCGCCCTGGCGGATTCGCTGGCCGCCTGGGAACGCTACGTGACCCTCCAGCCGGGCGACAATTTCGGTCGCCGGGAGCGCGGTTTCGCGCTGGCCACCACCGGGAAGTTCGAGCCAGGCATCGCGGAACTGAAGTGGTTTCTCGCGCGGCGCCCCGACGATGCGGTGGGGCACTACGAATTGGCGCTGGCCCTCATGCCATCCGACCCAGCCCAGGCACTGGTGCACCTGGATCGCGCGGTGGCCCTGAAGGCCGATTTCGTGGGGGCCCGTTCCGCCCGCGGCAGCTTGTACTACCGGCAGGGAAAGCCCGAGACCGCGCTGACCGACCTCGAATTCGCCGCGCGCCTGCAGCCCGACGACCCTGTCACGCTGGACCGGTTGGGCCAGACCTATCTCGCGCTGGACCGGCCCGCCGATGCCGGCCGGGTGCTGCGCAAAGCCGCCGCCTTCGCGCCCTCCGATTCTCGGATCCAACTGCACTTGGGGCGCGCCCTGGCGGATGCCGGGCAAACCGCCGAATCCAAAACCGCGATGGACCGCTTCCGCCAGTTGGGACCCGAGAAGAACCGCCGGATTCCGCCTGGTCTGGTGGACTATCTCGGCCTCACGCCCGAACAGCAGCGCGCCGATTACCGCGCGCGGGTAGAAAAGGCCGTGGCCGACCATCCGGAAGACGCCGCCGCCGAGGCGCGCTATTTGCAGCTTCTGCTGGACGACGGCAAGTCCGCCGAGGCAGTCGCCGTGGCGCGCCGCATCGCGGGTCTGAAGCCGGACGCGGCCGTGATTGCGGGCGCCGGACGCGCGCTCCTCGAAGCGAGGCAATATGCGGCCTCCCGCGAACTGCTCGAACAGGCTGCCGCGGAGAGCCCCACAGCCGACGTGCGGCTGAACCTGGCGCTGGCCGCTCTTCACTCTGGCGGCCCGGCAGATGGATTGCGGCAACTGGACCGCGTCCCGGAGGCGGAGCGCGGCGGGGACTTTTACTTGGCGCGGGCGCAAATGATGGAGGCGGCCGGAAGGTCCGGCGACGCCGGCACGGCGATCGAGCAGGCGTTGCGCGCCGCGCCCATGCGCTCCGATCTCTACCAGCAGGCGGCCGTGCTTTTGACTGGGAATGGCCGGACTGCCGAAGCGTTGCGGCTTCTGGACCGGGCTGTGCCGGACCGCGAGATTCTGCTCGCCAAGGCCACCACCATGGAACTGGCCGGGCGAACCCAGGAGGCCGCGCGCCTGGTGAACCAGGTGCAGAACCGGTGGCCGGAGTGGCCTGCCGGCTGGGTGGCGCAGGGGATTATTCTCCAATCGAGAGGGCGTTTCGAAGAAGCGCGCCAGACGCTCGAGACGGCCTTCGCTCTGGGTGCGCACAGCGCCGAGGCGTGGCACGCGCTGGCCGATTGCTCTCTGCACTCCGTGCCCAAGCGGATCGATGCCGCGGAGACAGCCATCCGCCGGGCACTCGAACTGGCCCCGGACGATGGTTGGGTCCAGTACCTGGCAGGCCGGATCTTGCTTGAAAGACGTCAATATGGCGCCGCCGTGGAACGGCTGCGAGAGGCGCTCCGGCTGCGCCCCGGCCTCATCCCGGCTCTGCAAAGCCTGGCGGAGGCGTACGGTGCACTGGGCCGGAAGGAAGAGGCGCTGGCCGCACGCCAGCAGCCGGGAGACGCTTCAGGACCACGCGAATTCTACCGCCTGTTCCTATCGAAGCCTCCCCGCGATTGGTAGCGCGATCTTGATGGCCGCGGGCACGGGCGGGACGCGGCGCGCGTGGTCCTGATGGTGGCCGACGAATTACGGCAGCATCGGGCCGTATGCCACGGCAGCTATCTCGTTTTCGCTGACGGGCCCCGGGGAACTCATCGGCCAGAACCCGCTCCGATGCGATTCAAGTAAACGCTGTTGAGCCAGAGCCGATCTGAGCGTTCAGGCGACGGGCGTCAGCCAACGCAATATGAGGGCGGTGAGGTCCTTTGGAGCCATGGGTGTATTCTGAAACGCCGAGCTCTCTAACGCCGGGTTCTGAGATCCCGCGCCTTGCGGAGAAACAACCAGGATGCGGTTTGAGTCGCATGCCGACATGACCGTGACCGTATGACCGGGATAGCAGGCTACCCGCTGGGCGCCGAGGTGGACATATTCCGACAGGATTCCGGCATCGACCAGCGAGCCGGCCGGGTCGTCTTCATCCGGCACCGGGTTGGACCGGCTCTGGTCTTCGAAGAGAACCACACTGCTGAATGGCTTCAGCTTCTTCCGCACGCCAAAGGATGCGATGAGAACCTGAGGCTGCACCCGCCGGAGGGCCTCCGAAGCGCCCCACTCGACGAACGAGTTACCGAAGAGGAGCGACCCGTTGCCACTCAGAAACAGGGCGCGGACAAACTCCCGCACGCGCGGGTCAGCCGCCATGGCCGGCCCGAGCAGCCGGTTGATGTCTGCGCGCTTCAGATCCTCGCTGGTCTGGTCCACGCTCCGGAGGTCCCTCTGGACCGCATTGAGCCGCCGCAGGAATTCGCGCCGCAGCAGGCTGAGAGAATCCCAGGACAACACGGTCGCGCGGGCGACGCCGGAAAGCCGGGCATCGCTTTCGAACACCCAGGTGCGCTCGACCTCCTCCAACGCCGCTGGGCAAACCCGTGCGGCGATGGCACCGGCGAACGTGGGCAGCATCTCGCCAAACGCTCGATCCAGGACCAGCCACGAGCCATCCTTGCTCATCACCGGCCACAAAGGCTGGTCCTTCGGGGGAATCCCAGGGGGAAGGACGCACACCAGCAGGCGCGGCACACTTTGAATTCCGGAGGCCGGGGCCGTTGCGTCATCGATCTGGCCGAAGACTTTCTCTACTTCGGCGCGCCAACGCGAATAGAGCGGGGAACGCGCCAGAATGCCCACGTCTCGAACACTCAGCCCCGCTGTGCTCGAATCCAAGCGCGGCAAAGCCATGCGTTTCTCGAGGTCGAACAGGGGCATAAAGAGCTGGTCAAACTGGTCCCTCGCCAGGCGGGAAAGCCAGTCCACCTGGGCTCGAAGCTGGCGCTGCTCGGCCGGAAAGAGAAGCTTCCACTGGCGGAACTGATCGTTGAGCGCCGGGCCAAAGGTCGCCGGCAGGCGCCGGATCAGTTCCGCGGGCGTGCGTGGATCGTCAGACATGGAATTCCGGCAGCCTGGTGCCCGCCGCCTGAC
>JAPKZC010000185.1:0-1982 GCA_026394025.1 Candidatus Solibacter sp. | reverse complement strand
CCATCCAGGATGCGATGGATGGCGCCATGTCGATCTGCCGGACCACGCGCTCGACCACCACGGGTTTCCCGGCGGCCGGTCCCAGCACCATGGTCCAGGCCATGCGGCAGGACTCGGTGTCGGTCCGGTGGTTGAAGAACCCGTTGGTGCCTGAGCCGTCCGGGTCGCGGCCAAACTCATTCATGACGATGAGGGTGGTGGCGTCCTGCAGCGAGGGTGTGGATTGGATAAACTCCCACATCCGGTGGCAGAGCCTGTCGGTGCGGGTGACGCCACCCAGGTGGAGCGAATAAGTGCCGGCGTGGGCCACCTCCACGTCCGAGAAATTGATCATGAGCATGGCCGGCGCGATGCGGCGCAGCACTTCGCGTCCGATCAGGAAGGTGAGTTCGTCACCGGTCGCCGGCGCGTCAGGCCCATGAATGAAACTGCTGAGAGCGGAGATAAACGTCTGCTTGATCGCCGGGTCGCGGAAGGCGGATTCCGAGGGCACGCCCCATCCGATCCGCTCGCGATCGGTATCCAGCACGGCGGACATTTCGGCCAGAATCTGCTCCCGTTCCAGCCGGCCGCGCGAACTCTGCCCGGTGATGATCCTCTCCACCGCCTCCACCATCAGTTGCTTGGACAGGATTACGTTGGCCCCCGGACTGATGTTCGCGGTGAGCTGTTTGTTGCTGGTAACCACCCAGGTTTCCCCCGGGCCGGCATGGGTTTGGGATTGGAGATATTGAAACAGGGTGGGGTTGGCGGGTTTTTCACCGCCCCAGTCATCGACGTGTTGCCAGACTCCCGAGAGGATGCTGGAGATAGTATTAAAGTGCGAAGTTACTCCCTCGTTGACGGTATAGGGGAAAAACAGCGATTGGGGAAGCAGGTCGCTTTGCAGGCGCGGGATATAGCGGAGGCCCTGTTGGGACCAGCTCTCCTGGCGGCGGATCCCGCCTATGGTGATCAGCACCACCCTTCTGGCGCGCTTTTGAGCAGCCCGACCGGTCGGGCCAAGCCGCTCGGAAACTGCCGTAGCCAGAACACCAAGCAAGGTTCTACGCGTCATAACTCTTCCCGAGCCGGACACTCAACAGCTTACTGTCTCCGCGGCCAGGTAACAAGCACCGTGCGCGCCGGCGCCTTCCGGGCAATGTAAATTTCGCGCGGGAGTCCACCAACGCCTTTTGCTCTACAATGAGGTTGCATGACACGGTCCGTCGCATTCCTGCTATGGGTTGTAGCGGGGGCGCTGGCAGCACAATCCTTTGAGGATGAGTTCCGGCGAGGGCTTCTGGCTCTGAACGGCAACGATCTGGCGCAGGCGCGGCAGAGCCTGGAAAGCGCAGCCCGCCTGAAGCCGGAGAATGCCATGGTGTGGGCGGCCCTGGCGCAAACCTATCTGCGCGCCAATGACGCGGCATCGGCCGATGAGGCGGCCGCTAAAGCGTCCCGTCTGGCGGCCGCGGATTCGCCGGTGCAGCACGCTCTCGCCATGTACTATTCGCAAACCGGAGTATTCGCCAAGGCGGCGAATGCGGAGCGGCAATATGCGTCCAGCGAGGGCGCGGATCACCAGGCCGCGGCGCGCGCCGCCGACCTGTCCCTACGGGCCGGCGAGGTCGAGATGGCAGTTCTGTGGGCCAAGACGGCGCTCGAACGCGGCGACACGGCCCAGATCCATCACCTCCTGGGCCGGGCTTACGCCGCCGCGAATCGGCCGGACGATGCCGAACGGGAGTTCCGCGCCGCGGCGGAGCGCGATCCACTGCTGGAGGTCTACGCCTTCGACCTTGGTCAACTGCAGCTTCGCCGCGGCGATTTCGCGGGCGCCGCGGCCACCTTGGGAAAGGCGTGCCAGCGTTTCCCCAATAGCGCGCAAATGCAACTCGCCTATGGGGTGGCCGCTTATGGGCAGCGCCGCTTTGCCGAGGCCATCGGCGCATTCCTGCGCGTCACCGCGATCGATCCGTCGGTGGAGCAACCGTACGTGT
>JAPKZC010000736.1 GCA_026394025.1 Candidatus Solibacter sp. | reverse complement strand
TGGTTTTCTCTGCGCTTATCTCTGCGTCTCTGCGCCTCTGCGTTGAAAAGAATCTTCGTAACACTGTGCACCTAGCCATCGAACCGGTACCCAAGTCCGCGCACATTGCGCAGGTAGCGCGGCTCCGCCGGGTCGTCCCCGATCTTGCGCCGCAGGTTGGCGATGTGGTTGTCCACTATGCGCGCCGAGGCGAAGGTGTCGTGCCCCCACGCCGCCGCGATCAGTTGATCGCGGCTCAATATGCGCCCCCGTGCGCGAATGAAAGAATCGAGCAGTTTGAATTCGATCGGCGTCAGTTCCACCGGCCGCCCCCGCAGGCGTAGTTCGCCGCGCGCGAAATCCACTTCCACATCGCCGAAGCGGCAGCACTCCGTTTCCGCGTCCCCACCGGAGCGCCGCAACAGCGCCTTGATGCGCGCCCGCAGTTCTCGCGTGCCGAACGGTTTGGTGACGTAATCGTCCGCGCCCAGTTCCAGCCCCAGAACCTTTTCGGCCTCGCGCGCCTTCGCCGTCAGCATCAGGATCGGTGTCTTCAGCCCCGCCCGCCGAAGTTCCCGGCATACCTCGTACCCGTCCTTGCCCGGCAGCATCACATCCAGCAGAATCAGATCGAAGCCGCCCTCGCGCGCGCGCCGGGCCGCCATGATGCCGTCGCCCGCCACCTCCACATGGTAGCCCTCCATCTTCAAGTCGTCTTCCAGCCCGAGCGCGATCGCCGGTTCGTCTTCCACTATCAGAATGCGGCTCATGTTTGCTCCAGTGCCGGCAGTACCACCGTGAACGTGCTGCCGGCGCCGGGTGTGCTGTCCACCCGGATTTCGCCATGGTGCGCCGCGATGATGTGCTTCACCATCGCCAGGCCGACTCCCGACCCTTTCACGTTCGCCGCGGCGGCGGCGCTCCCCCGCACGAATTTCCGAAAAATCGCCTTCCGCTCGGCGGCCCAAATCCCCAGCCCCTCGTCACGCACCCGGATGGCCACCTGCCCCCCCTCCGGATGCCACTGCACCCAAATTGCGGGACGCTCCGGCGAGTATTTCAGCGCGTTGTCGATCAGGTTACGCAGCACCACCGAAAGCGCGTCCGGGTCGGCGCTGATCGCGCACGCCGCATCGGGTCCGCTCAGTTCAATCCGCCGCCCCGCCGCCAGTTGCGCTTCGAATTCCCCCGCTACCCGGCGCACCAGGCTCGCCGTCTCGATCTCTTCGAACCGGTAAGCGCGCGCCCCCGCCTCCATGCGCCCGAAATTCAGCAGCGCCTCCACCAGCCGCTGCAGCCGCTGCGTCTCCCGAACCAGCGTCGTGTAGTACACCTGCCGCCGCTCCTCGCTCGGCACCCGCCCCAGTTCCAGGATCTCCGATAGCTGCCGTATCGAGGTCAGCGGCGAGCGGAACTCGTGCGATACCGTGGAGACAAAGTCGCTTTGCATTCGCGATACCTCCATCTCGCGCCGGATCGCGCGCGCGATAAAATACGTCCCCGCGATCAGGAACAGCACCATCACCCCCATGCCGAGCAGGAGGTATCGCTGGCTCTCCGGCAATCCAGTCCCGGGCGGATTGGACGCGCCGCTGACGTACAGCGTCCACGGCAACTGGCTCTCCGCCGCGGGCCGGATGGCGGCCCGATCGGCGCGGTCGCGCCGCCCCAACACCACGCGCCCTTCGCTATCCACGGCAGCGCAGGCCACCTGTTCTCCGGAGGGAAGTTTTGGCGTCTCCAGCAGCACGGCTCGCCGTGCCCCGCTGGTCCGCCACATCACAAAGAACGGATGTCCGCCCGCCCACACCGTGGTATGTCCGCGTGTGCCGGTCTCGTTCCAAGCCTGCGCCGCCGCTTCCGCCAGCGCTTGCCCGTGGTCTGGCGCCGCCCCGCCAAAGTAGAACTCGAATTGCCCGCGAGTCAGGTGCCAACGCCCGCGCAACAGGTCCTCGCGCAGCGTGCCATCGCCCAGCGCGTGACGCGCCACCAGTTCGGCCGGCGCCCCCGCCACGCGCACGCCGCCGGCTGCCGCCAGGCGCGTGTAGGCCGCGCGGCTTTCTTCGCGCCGTCCCAACTTGCCCAGCACGCGTGCCAGCCGCATGAGCGCGCCCGCCCGAACCACTACGTTCTTGCTCTCGGCCAGCACCCGGTAGGCATCGGCGGCCTTGGCCGGCTGTGCCTGTAAGAACTCCAGCAACTCGCCCTCCGCAAATAGCTCGGCCCGCGCTTCCGGCTCCTGGGAGGGCGCGGGGTAGTAGAGCAGCCGTCCCGCCGGATATGCCGTCACCGAGTTCTCTTCCACCGTGAGCAGCAGCCCATCCTCGGGCTTGCCCGCGGGTGGCGCGGTGGTGAGCCACGCGCTCAGGCGCTCGCCGGTCTCCGCCAGTGTCCCGCGCAGTGTCGCGGCAATTCGGTCGGCGGCCTGTTCCAACCGTTCCTGCCTCCGCTGCGCCTGCACCATGCGGTCCTGTTCCAGCAGTTTGAACCCAAACCAGCCCACGGCCGACACCGACACGAGGCTCAACAGAACCAGAATGAGAAGAAGACTCTTCGGCGGTCTGAGCCACTCCCGCAGCGGCACCATGATATCCCCGATTGTAACTGCCGGATCGCCTGAAAACGTCCCCAATATGTCACGTTTCGGTCACCCCGCTCCCCGGCTCTCACCCGGAGCTCAGATGAGGGCTACGACGGCCGCGCCGACCGGCCGCTCGCCCACCGGAATCATGGTGAACAGGGGCGCCGATTTGTAGCGCTTGACGCGGTTCCCGCCCACTTGACTTCCGCTCAGCGAGAAAATACGGATGACCGCCATGTCGCCGGATTTTTCGTTGAGGACCAGGGCATATTGGTTGTCGGGCGTGATCACGATCTGGCGCGGTTCGCGGCCTACCTGAACCACGGCCACCAGTTTGCCGGTTTCCACGTCGAGTACGGTGACGCTGTCGGCATCGGGATTGGCAACCAGAAGATAGGCCGGCGGGCGGTCGCTCTCGGCGATCGCCATGGCGCCCGGGGCGTGGCCGGCGGGCAGAGTTTCCCAGACTTCGGTGCGATACGGAAACACGCTCACCACGGCGTCCATGCCATCTCCCGTGACGTACAGATGTCCGCCGTCGGCGGTGAAGCAGAACTCCCGGGGGGCGATGGAGAGCGGCAGACGCACCACGGTCTTGCCGGTGGGTACGTCGTAGAGGGTGAGGCTGCGATCAGCGTGGCTTCCCGTAATGAGTTGCCTGCCGTCCCCGCGGAAGCGGGCGATAGAAGGCTCGGTGGCGGCTTGGATGGTGCGGCTGACCGAGGCCTGCGCCAACGAAACGATGGAGACCGTGCGACCGCCGCTGCTGACCACGCAGGCGTCACCGGTCTCGCGGCTGAGATCGAAATCTGTGGGCGGGGCGGCCAGCCGGATGTGACGGCCGGGGCGCATCGTTTCGAAGGGGATTTCCACCAGGCTGGCGGGGTCCTTGCACAATACCCATAGTGCGTGGCCGGCGGGGGAGAGGCGCATGGCGATGGCGGCGTTCCCGGCGCGGACCCGCCGCGTAATGGTCAGCAGGCTGGCTTCGATCTCGTAGATGGTGCCGTTCGCGGGGGCGAGGA
>JAPKZC010000406.1:4481-5452 GCA_026394025.1 Candidatus Solibacter sp. | reverse complement strand
CTGATGGCGGCGGCCCTGGTGGTAAGTTCCGCCGCGGCCGCGGACAAGGCCGATCTGGCAACACGCGTGCGCCACGAAATTCTGATGTACTCCAGTTACAGCCTGTGGGATGACATCAGCTTCCGCGTCGAGAATGGCAATGTCTCACTGCTCGGCGCGGTAAGTCAGCCGTATAAGAAATCCGACATCGAGCGCATCGTGCAGCATATTCCGGGCGTTGCCTCGGTCACCAATCAGGTCAAGGTGCTGCCCCTGTCGCCCGAGGACGACCGGTTGCGCGTGCAGGTGGCGCGCGCCATTTTCCGTGACCCGGCGCTGTCGCGCTACGCGATGGGCGCCGTTCCCGCCATCCACATCATCGTGGATAACGGGAAGGTGACGCTGACGGGCGCGGTCAACAACAATCTGGAGAAGCAGGTGGCGGGGATGCGGGCCTCCGCCGCAGGTTTCAGCTTTGGCCCCGTAATCAACAACCTCACGGTAGACAACCCGCCAGCTAAAAAGAGCTAATCCGCCCGACAACCCACCTCATCGAGGCGGCCGGGATCACTCCCGGCCGCCTTCGCCGTGTATGCCCGCCTTTGCGGCGCGTTGTTACAATCGGGACTTGTGACGCGATCCCACACCCTGACGCTGGTCTCGATGGCTTTGTGCGCGGGCTGTACGCGGCTGCCGGAAAGCTTCCCGCCGCCTGCACAGCGCATTCCGCTGACCGTCCCGCCGCGCGGCGCCGTGGGCTACTTCCTCTCCATGGCCGACCCGAACGCGGATGCCTACCTGGTGAAGGACGTGGCGACTGAGGGACCGGGAACCTGGCGCTGGGTCTACGACCACCCGGTGCTGCGCTTCTTCGTTCCCGATGTGCCGCACCTGAAGTTCGCCATGGATTTCGCCATTCCGGCGCGCACGATGCGCGAGACAGGACCGGTGACGCTGACCTTCACCATCAACGGCAGAGTGTTGGATCGGCT
>JAPKZC010000406.1:0-4468 GCA_026394025.1 Candidatus Solibacter sp. | reverse complement strand
CGGCTGCGCTGTGAAAACCCCGGCGAGCTGCACTATGCGCACGACGTTCCGCCGGGGATGCTGCGCGTCAACGCGATCAATCTGGTGGCCATCGATCCCGACCCGGTGTGGGTTTCCAAGGCCGATGGCGGCAGGCTCGGGTTCATCCTCTCCCGCGCCGGGTTCACGGAGTAACGGGTGCAGGCGCTCGCGATCCTCTTCGGCGCCGCCTTCACCTGCGCGGTGAGCCTCGCTCTGGGCCGGCTGCTGCTGGGCGATGCGTGCCGCGACCTTGGCATTCGATTCGTCAGCGGCGCGGCGGTGCTCAGTCTGCTGGTGTGCGCGTTGTGCGGCGCGGGCCTGGTGTACCCGGCAGTGTTGTTGGCGATGGGTTTTCTGGCGATGGGCGCCGCGGTGCTGGAGGGCCGCGTCTCCCGCGCTGGCGAGAAGCGGGTCCAGGGGGACCCGCCCCATCAGCAGCGCCGCTTCACCGCCATAAGGATCCTGTGGGGAATTGCGTTCGGCATGTACCTAGTGCTTTACCTGTCCAACGCGATGGCGCCCGAGGCGAGTCCGGACGGCGCGGCGTATCATCTGGGGCTGGTGAGCCGCTACCTGCGCGAGCACGGGTTTGTGCGCATCACGGACAATCTGTATGCGGCGATGCCGGGCGGCGTGGAGATGCTGTTCCTGTTTGCGTTCGCCTTCGGCAAGCACTCCGCGGCGGCGCTCGTGCACTTCGCGTTTCTGGTGGCTCTGGTGTGGCAGGTCTTTAGCTATGCGCGCCGCCGCGGATTTCCGGTGGCGGGGGCGAGCGCGGCGCTGCTGGTATTCGCGAGCCCAGTGGTTGGCATCGATGGCACGAGCGCCTACAACGACGTGGCCGTGGCGGCGATCGCCTTCACGCTTTTCCATCTGTTGCAGCTCTGGGACGAAGAGCGCAACCCGCGCTTGCTGGCTGCCATCGGGCTGGTGGCGGGTTTCGCCTTCACGGCAAAATATTCCGCCTGGCCGGCGGTGGCGTACGCGGTGGGGTTCGTGCTTGTCAAGGCCCCAAGCGGGGCGGCGACCTGGAGGGTACCCCGTAGCGGCTTGCTGTGTTGCTCGAAAGCGGTACTGCCGGTGGCGGCGTGCGCCGCGGTGGTGATTGCGCCGTGGCTTTTGAAGAACTGGGTCTACGTGCACAACCCGGTAGCGCCGTTCTTCAATCGGCAGTTTCCCAACCCTTACATCATGACGGGGTTCGAGGATATCTACCGCAGGATGATGGCGATGTACCATCTGAAATCGCGCTGGGAGATCCCGCTGCAGGTGACGATGTACGGAACGGTTTCGGGGCTGCTGGGGCCGGTGTTCCTGCTGGCGCCGCTAGGGTTGCTGGCGCTGCGCAGGCGCGAGGGCCGGCAGCTTTGGCTGGCCGCGCTGGTTTTCGGGGTGAACTATTTCAGCAATATCGCGACCCGGTTTCTGATTCCGCCGCTGCCGTTCGTGGCGCTAGCGCTGGCGCTGGCCTTGAGCGCCGTGCCGCACCTGGCGGTAGCCGTGGCGGTGCTATCGGCGGCGCTTTCCTGGCCTGCGGTTGTGGGGCGCTACGCCCAAGCCCACGCTTGGCGGCTGCACACCATTCCCTGGCGCGAGGCGCTGCGCATCCGGCCGGAAGAGCGGTACCTGGAAGCCCATCTGGAGCACTATGGGGTGGACCGGCTGATCGAGCAAAAGGCCGCGCCTGGCTCCACGGTGTTCACTTTCGTGCCGATTCCGGAAGCCTACACGTCGCGCCACATTCGCGTGGAATACCAATCGGCGGCCAATCAAATCGCGGGGAAACTTCTGTGGACCGCGGCGGCGCCGGAATACGCGCCTACGTGGCGGCTGCGCTTCCGCTTTCCGCGCCAAACGCTACGAGGGCTGCGCGTGGTACAGGGCAATCGCGGCGAGGAGACGTGGAGCATCCATGAGTTCCGCATCTACCATGGGGAACAGGAAGTGACGCGCGCGCCGGAGTGGAGCTTGACCGCACAACCGTACCCGTGGGGCATTCAGGACGCGTTCGACAACTCACTCGCGACCTTCTGGCTTTGTGGTGAGACGCTGAAGGCCGGGCAGTTCGTCCAGGTGGATTTCCATGGCGAGCGGACCGCCGATTCGGTGGAACTGGAGGCGGCGCCCAATCAAGGGTTGGTGCAGCTCAAACTGGAGGGCCAGGATGCGGCGGGCCACTGGCAAATGTTAGCCGCCGAACCAACACCTGGCGACGCCCCGCGTCCACTGGGTTTGCGCCGCGCCGTGGCGAGTGAACTCAAGCGCCGGGGCATCGACTACCTGCTGGTCTTCGATACCGACAACGGCGCCGACGATTTGCGTCTCAACGCGGACCTATGGGGAATGCGCGCGGTGGGCGATTATAGAGGGGCGAGGCTGTACCAACTGCTATGAAGCTGTTTTTGGGAGTGGACGGCGGACAATCCGGCACCACGGCGATCATCGGCGACGAGGACGGACGAATCCTGGGCACCGGGGAGGCCGGGCCGTGCAATCATGCGGCAGGCGGCGAGGGTCGCGCCAAACTGGAGCGCGCCATCACGGGCAGCGTCTCCGCAGCTTGCGCGCAGGCTGGACTGGACCCGGCGGCGGTGGGCTTCGAAGCCGCGTGTTTCGGGATGAGCGGCGGTCCCGATGACAAACTCGAGATTGTGGCCGCGACGTTGCGGGTGGAACGCCTGGTGGTGACCAACGATGCGGTGATCGCGCTGGCCGGCGCGACTGCTGCGGGGCAGGGAATTATCACGATTGCGGGCACGGGGTCGATCGCCTTCGGGCGAAATGCGGCGGGCCGTACGGCGCGGGCGGGCGGCTGGGGCCACATTTTCGGTGATGAAGGTGGCGGATTCGATATCGCGCGGCAGGCGGCGCGGGCGGTCCTTCGTGAGGAAGAAGGCTGGGGTCCGCCGACCGGGCTGCGCGAGAGGCTGCTCGGGGCGACAGGGTCGGCGAATGCGAACGAGATGCTGCACCGCTTCTATACCGACGAGTGGCCGCGATCGCGAGTGGCGACGCTGGCGCGGTTGGTGGACGCAGCCGCGGCGGAATCCGATGCCCTCGCGCTGGCGATCATGCGCAGCGCGGCGCAGCAATTGGCTATGCTTGCCGGGGCGGTCCGCGAAGAGCTATGGTTGGCCGGGCAGGCGGTGGAGATCGCCTACATCGGCGGAGTGTTCCAGAGCCGCATCCTGCTGGAGGACTTCCGGAGGTTGGTGGAGCTGCAGGAGGGCGTGCGGTGCGGACCGCCGAGGCGCGGTCCGGCGGAAGGCGCGCTGCGCGAGGCTTACCGCAGCGTAGGCCTGGAGTGGGGCGTGGAGGGTGTCGAGTAGGGCCTTGGAGAGGGGCAGCGAGCAATTGCGCTGCGTCGGTCTGGGTGCGCCGGCCGTTCTGGCGGGCGGTGGTCTTTACTGTTGCTCGCCGTCTTCCAGGTCGGTTAGCCGGTGTTCGTGTCTCCGGGGCCATCGATGACTCGCCGCATCGCTTGTTGAATCGCTTGGTAGCGAGGGTTGCAAGCCTGGTGATGGCTTTGGGAGCAGGTTTGTAAGTGCCGATAACGAAGATTATGTAAACTTATGGGGTAATAAGTCAGCGGCTGATGGACCTTCTGAAAATCACTTCGCTGCGGCCGGGGCGGAATGGCTCCAACAGGGCCGACCCGAACTGCGCCAACTATGACGAGTCGAAAGCCAACCCCTACGCGTCCGAGTCGGGGATCGCCACGCGCCATCCGTCCGTTTCGCTGTCCCAGTTGAACTCCACATCGGCTTACCAGCCGTCCGCGAAGATTCGATAATGGCTGTCACCTTGGATGGTGTATTGCGTTTGCATCATGGACCTAGATTAGCTTGGTGGGAGGTTTGGGATTCGGGGGGGGCCAGTTGTGGCGTAGAGCCGGAGTCTGTAAGTCTTTGAAAATCTGGTCGGGGCGGAAGGATTCGAACCTTCGACCTCCTGGTCCCGAACCAGCATTTATCAACAACTTACAAGCATCGTTCACTGAAAGCAAAAGACTTGCACACCTTCTGCTTGGACCCTATTTGGACCCTAAAGGCGAATGTATGGCGAACCGGGACCACGTTGGACCCTGCTTGGACCCTGGTTTCCACGTTGGTGATCCACATGCTTTCGCGCACGCGGGCTGTCGCGTCGCCATCCCAATAACGTGACCAAAATATCTTGCTCAGACAGGATTTCAAAATCGCCATATAGGAGCATCATTACGGTCATTCTAGGGTCCAGACGCTTTGCGTACGCCGTGTAGTTGAACGGTGCCTTTTCGGGTCTTTGAGTGTGGACGATTATGGGCCGCTTCGTTAGGCTCGTGGCCCCTTCCCTGTGGATGTGATCTATCCGATAATCGGAGAATAGATGGCCGAACAGAAGTGGAGGCCGTGGCTTCAGGTTTGGAGTGCATGGCTCCTGGTGGCCTCACCCGGAATTTGCACAT
>JAPKZC010000649.1 GCA_026394025.1 Candidatus Solibacter sp. | reverse complement strand
TGCATCCTGGAACTCTGTGATCCCGACGGTTTGCCGGTGGGGCGGGCGATTCGCCTGGCGCGAGAGGTGTCGCGGATCGAGCCGAACCTGGCTCCCAGTCTGGGGGCGTATGTGTGCCACCTGGCGGATTCGCCGGTAGCCGACGCCCGGTTGATGCAGCGGGCGCTGGAATTGCTGTGCGCGGTTTCCGACCCGCGCAGTTTCGCAACGACCTGCGAGCGCGTCACAAAAGGCAACCCGGTGGCGAACGCCATGGTGCGGTGGCTGGCGTCGGGAACCGAACGCCGTCTGGGCAGACGGGATTCCGGTGTGGGGAGCGGACCGATGGGTGCGGTGCGCGGGAGCGCGGTTTAGCGAGTTTCCAACGCTGCCAAACGGCGGCGGTTCCGCGCCTCCGCGCGGAGACGAATCTGCCAGTTCCACAGGCCCGCGAAACTCACCTCCTCAGTGCCGACATCGGATCGATACGCGTGGCCCGGAACGCCGGCAGCCAAGTCGCGATTAGCGCCACCACGCCGAGAAACAGCCCCGCAACCACGAAGGTCGCGGGATCCGCCGCGTCCACGCGGAACAGCATGCTCGCCACCAGACGTGTGGTAAAGAACGCCGCCACTGTTCCCACCGCCATACCGGCCAGCGCCAGCCCCATTCCCTGCCCCACTACCATCGCGATCACGTTCCGTGGTCTGGCGCCCATCGCCATGCGGATGCCGATTTCCCCGATGCGCTGGCTCACGGTGTACGACATCACGCTGTAAAGGCCGATTGCCGCCAGCATCAGGCACATCAGCCCAAGCGCCGCCATCAGGTTGGCCGCCACCTTCTGGCCGAAAGTGGCCACTTGAGTGTATTCGGCCAGCGGAACGGGATGAAAGGCCGCCGCGTTCGGGTCGGTTTCGGTGACCGCGCGCCGCATCAGCGGAATCGACTGTGCCGGTTCGCCCGCCGTCCGCACCAGGAAATACAGCTCCGCGCTGGCATTGTAGAACTGCTGAAAAGGCAGGTAAAAATATGGACTGGGCGCGTCCTCCGGGCTGAAATATTTGCTGTCCCTTGCCATGCCCACGACGGTGCACTCCTTGCCGGCAGCGCCCACCTTGCGTCCGACGGGATTCTGCCCGTGGAAGAACCGCTTGGCGAACGCCTGGTTGACAATCATAACCGCCTCCCCTGTCCGCTCATCGCGCGCCGTGAAATCGCGGCCTTCCAGGAGGGGAATCCGCATGGTGGCAAAGTAGCCCGGCGCCACCAGTGCCCGATTGACGTTGGTGGCTTCGCCCTGCGCCGGCGTGTATCCCTCCACTCGCACGGAATGATACGGACCCGCGGTAGAACTCAACGGCACGAAATCGCTGTAGCTGACCGTCTCCACTCCGGGAGCCGCCAACATCCGCTGCTTCAGCCGCAAAGCGAATTGCTCGACCTGCTCGCCCCTATAGCCTGTGCTTTCGATGAAGAACCGCCCGAACAAAACCTTGCCCGCCTCGAATCCCGGATGGATGGCGCTGACATTGTGGAAGCTCCGCATGAATAGCCCGGCGCCCACCAGGGCGACCGTGGCCAATGCCACTTCGCCGATCGCCAGCAGGTTCCGCGTCCGTCGCGAGGCGGCGCCGCCCGTATCGCTGCGGCTGCCCTCCTTCAGAACTTCATTCAGGTTGGAACGGAAGACGAAGAGGGCCGGCGCCGTTCCCGAAATCAAGGCAGCGGTCACACAAGCCAGTGCCGTAAAGCCGAGAATCCGGCCACTCACGGCATACGCCACACTGATCGGGAATCCCACGCTTGGGGTGATCGCCAACAGCGACCCTTGCATCCACAGCAGCATCAGTATCCCCACCCCCGCCCCCGCCGCCGCCAGTACCAGCGTCTCCGTTAGCACCTGGAATGCCACCCGGATCCGGCCCGCGCCCAAGGCGCAGCGAATTGCGAACTCCCGTTGCCGCCCTACCGAACGGGCCAGGAGCAGGTTCGCCACGTTGGCGCAGACGATCAGCAGTACGACGAACGAGAACCCGAGCAGGATCGTCAGCGGCCCTCGCAGAGTCCCGTTGATACCGTTGTGCTCTTCCCACGTGGGAAGGATGGTCGCGCCCACCCCACGGTTGGTCTTCGGGTGGGCAGCGGCCAAGCTGGCGGCCAAAGCCATCGCCTCGGCACGCGCTTGCTCCGTGCCGACCCCGGCCCGCCGCCGGCAGATCGCGCTCAACATGCCCCGGCTGCCGCGCTCGCGAAACGTCGGTTCCGACAGCAATCCCAGCGTCGGGCCCATCGTCACCGGTACCCAAAAATCGAATTGCATGATCGGCGAGGCGCCGCGGAATTCCGCCGGCACAACGCCCACAATCGTCAGCGCGTGCCGGTTCACACGTACGGTCTTCCCCACAATCCTCGGGTCGGAGTGGAAGTACCGGCGCCACAACCGCCCGCTGATCACCACTACCGGGTACGCCCCCACACTGTCCCCGCTTTCCTCACGCGTGAACACCCGGCCCAGCTGCGGCTTGACCCCCATGACCTCGAAGTAGTTGCCGGAGACCAGTTCTCCCCATGCCAGCTGCGGTGTCTGCCCATCCCCCAGCGTAAAGGCGCACTGCCGTCGCACGGCCAATCCCGCCAGCCCCTTCAAATGGTCGCGGTAATCGCGGTAGTCAAGCCAGGAGATAGCTGTGCCGCCATTGGGCGCTCCCGGCGTGACCATCTCCAACGCGGCCAGTTCCCGCGGGTGGCTGGTTCCGGGATAGGGATGCAGTATGACCGCATCGATCCAAGAAAACACCGTTGTCGTGCTGGCGATCCCCAGACCCAGCGTCAGCACCGCGACGGCGGCAAACCCAGGGCTCCCGGAAAGCACCCGGAACCCAAATCGAACATCCTGCAGGAGGTTGCGTAGCACGTTATTGGATAATGCACTCCGAGGGCAGCGGCAAACCATTGATTTTACGGCTCATTCCAATGGGAGCATGGGCGCTTTTGGCATCCGATTGTCCGATACCGGACAGTCATTGGGGCGGACCCACTTCAGCCCCGGTACCACTTTAATAACGCCACCGTCGAACTGTCATCGTCCGGCAGGCGCTTGTTCTTCCCCAGCGACGGCAGAAGTTTTTCGGCCAGCACTTTCCCCAGTTGCACACCGAACTGATCGAACGGATTGATGTTCCACACCACGCCCTGGGTGAACACGCTGTGCTCGTATAGCGCCACCAGCGCGCCCAGAATGGCCGGCGTCAGCTTTTCCGCCAGAATCGTATTGCTCGGCCGGTTCCCTTCGAAGTTGCGGTATGGCTCGCCCGCCGGCGCCGCCTGCCCGAACGCCAGCGCCTTGCTCTGCGCGAAGACATTGGCCATCAGCAGATCGTGATGCCTGCCCAGCGGGTTCAGCGTCTTGCGGAACCCGATGAAGTCGCACGGCACCAACTTCGTCCCCTGGTGAAGCAACTGGTAGAACGAGTGCTGTCCGTTGGTGCCCGGCTCACCCCAGATAATCGGCCCCGTCTGGTACCCCGTGATCGCTTCCCCGTCCAGCGTCACCCCTTTCCCCGTGCTCTCCATCGTGAGCTGCTGCAAGTACGCCGGGAAGCGCTTCAGGTACTGGTCGTAGGGCAGCACCGCCGCCGTTTGGGCGCCGAAGAAGTTGTTGTACCAGACCGTCAATAGACCCATCAGCACCGGCAGATTCCGCTCCCATGGCGCCGTCCGGAAATGCTCGTCCATCGCGTGGAAGCCGTCCAGCATATCGCCGAAATGCTTGGGCCCGATCGCGACCATGGTGGAAAGCCCGATCGCCGATTCCATCGAGTAGCGCCCGCCCACCCAGTCCCAGAACCCGAACATGTTCCTGGTGTCGATGCCGAACGCCTTGACCTCTTTCTCCGCCGTCGAGACCGCGACGAAGTGCCGCGCCACCGCCGCCGGGTCGCGCAGTTTCTTCAGCGCCCACTCTTTCGCGGACTCCGCGTTCGCCAGTGTCTCCAGCGTGGTGAAGGTCTTCGACGCCACGATGAACAGCGTCACCTCGGGCGACAGACCACGGGTCGCTTCCTTGAAATCCGTGCCGTCCACGTTCGATACAAAACGAAACCTGAGCCCGCGCTGGCTGTAGCGGCGCAGCGCCTCGTAGGCCATCAC